>NZ_VOJA01000001.1:0-300000 GCF_007923265.1 Francisella salimarina | reverse complement strand
TATGAAAATACAACCTTTATCTTGATATAGTTTTTCAATACCTTCAAACTCAAATCGAATAATTCTAAAATGATGAATAATTCCAATAAAAATCTTAAAACCAATGTTTATAGTGTGTTGAGCATGTACTGTGCGAGCACTTTTATCTTTTATAAATATTCTAACTAGAGGGAAGTATATATAGCCTAATATAGCTCCAAAAAAGCTAAATAAAAAGAAACATATTCCTGTAGCAATTCTGCGATAAAACCTATTTAAGTATTTATACATAATTACATCTTCTCTATAGATATACTCTTCAAAAATAATGGATTAAGTTCATTACAAGCATACCAGTTTGCAAAAATAATTGCAGATGGGAGTCGATTAAATTTTTGTAATAATGTTATGTTGTTATTAATCTCTAATTTTAAGCCTATACTTGACTGTGATAGTGGTTCTCTTGATATGACAAAACTAATTCCATAAGCAAGATTATCTGAGATATTGAGTTTATCAAAGATTTCTGGCACATTATCATCATAACAAGTAAACAAAACATTATCATAGTCTTGTAACTGTGTGATAGCGTCAATTAAACCCATTTCAAAAGTCTCGGTACCAGCAGCTATTGAGTTAAAAGGTATTTTTAGTTTTTGTTGGATTGATAGAAGTCCAGAAGGAGTGTTATGCACAGATTGAGAAAATGCGTTTGGTGAAAGGATTTCTTGATTAGAAATATCTTTAAATATAGATAATGTATTTGCTAGTTCACCATGTTGAGATCCAAATACTACGGCATCTATTTTATATTTATGGAGTTGAGGTATGGATACTGAAAGAGCGATTTTGCTAGATTTACTACATCTTCTTCTCATAGCGGCAGCTATGAGGCTAGTATCGATGTTGACGTCCTGTTTTATCATTTCAAGGTATGATATATCTTTAAAACTTGATATGTCGTTTTTTCCTTGAGCTATGGCTAAAACCGAATCTATATAAAATCTCATCCAATATGCTATTTTATTGTCTTTACTAGAATCTATCATATTGAAGTAAAAAAATGTATATCTATAACATTTTTAAGTATTAAATACAGTTAACATACACTTAATTGTATTTAAACTAATCGTAATTGTATTTATACTTACAGGAAGTTATTAAAAATTATACAGAATATGAGTGGCAATGAAATTTATCTGAATTCACTAGGTATAATCAATTGTTTAGGTGATTCTAAACAAGCTGTTTTGCAATCATTGCTTAGTAATCAAACTGGCTTGGTAACTGATAAGAATCTATTGTCGGGTCGCAAGACAATGGTAGGGCAAGTAAATGATAATATACTTCCAGAAATTCCTCACCGATTAAAAGAATTTGATTGTCGTAATAACCAAATGGCTCTTCATGCCTGTATGCAAATAAATCATGATATAAGTCGAGTTATAGATAAATATGGAGCTGATAGAGTGGCTGTGGTTTGCGGTACTAGTACATCAGGTATAGATAATGGTGAACGAGCTTTAACTAAAAAGTTTATATCAGGTCAATTCCCCAAAGAATTTAGCTACAAGCAAGAAGAAACCGCAGGTCTTAGTGAATTTTTGAGGGAGTATTATAATCTTGAAAATATTGCTTATACTATATCAACAGCTTGTTCATCAAGTGGTAAAGCATTTGCCTCAGCTGCTAGATTATTAAAACAGAATTTGTGTGATGCAGTTATTGTTGTAGGTTGCGATACTCTTTGTGAATTAACATTAAATGGCTTTGATTGTTTAGATGCGATATCTCAGAACTTGTGTTTACCTTTTCATAATCAAAGAGATGGTATAAATATCGGTGAAGGCGCTGCAGCATTTATTATGTCTAGAGATTGCTCAGAAATAGTACTTTTAGGTGTTGGGGAATCATCAGATGGTTATCATATTACAGCACCAGATCCTAGTGGTGAAGGTGCTAAATTAGCTATGATACAGGCATTGAGCTCTGCAAATCTAGCTCCTGATGATATCGGTTATCTAAATTTGCATGGTACAGCAACTATACTGAATGATAATATGGAAAGTAATGCAGTAAAAGATATATTTAAAGCACCTGTTGCGTGCAGCTCTACTAAATCATTGACAGGTCATACTCTAGGTGCAGCGGCAGCTACAGAGGTAGGGATGTGTTGGCTATTATTATCAGATAATTACAATCCTAACAAAAAACTACCAATGCAATACGATTCAGATAAGGATATTATTTCTGATATTGGTATAATAACTAGTGATATTCGATACCACAAGCCAAATTTCATGAGTAACTCGTTTGCTTTTGGCGGTAATAACGTAAGTGTAATTATAGGAAAGAAATAGATGCATAATATTGGCGATTTGATACCGCATGAACTACCTATGAGACTCGTTGATGAGTTTATCGCTTTTGAAGACAATACAGTACACTGTAGAACCATTGTGACTGATGGCAATATATTCTTCGATAAGCAATTAGATGGTATACCACACTGGGTAGCGGTTGAAATCATGGCTCAAACGGCTGCTTCCTATGGTAGAGCTAGTAAGCTTGCTACATCTGACGCTAGTACCAATGAACCTCCAGTAGCATTTTTACTCAGTGTGAGAGGTTACAAGACAGATGTTAAAAGATATAAAACTGGTAGTGTTTTAGATATATTTGCTGAATGTATTATTCTTGATAAAGGGACAGGGGTATTTAGTTGCAAAGTATTGTTGGGTCAACAAGAAGTTGCATCACTTACGATCAATGCCTATCAGCCACAAAGTTTTGGAGATGTAAAAAAAGTTATTAGTAGAGAAATATAAAATATGAAAAGAATATTAGTCACAGGTGCGAGTAAAGGAATCGGTAAGGCTATAGCACTAAAACTTGCGGCTGAAAATAGGCATATAACTATACACTATAATACGGACAAAGTTGGTGCTGAAAACGTTCGTGATAGTATTCTTGATAAGGGTTTTCAAGCAGATATTATAAGTTTTGATATCTCTAATAATCAGCAGACAGAACAAGCTATTGGCGAGTATATCGAAAATCATGGTGCATTTTATGGAGTGATTAATAATGCCGGTCTTTGTAGGGATACTGCATTTCCAGCAATGACAAAAGATGATTGGTCAAGAGTTATAGATACTAATCTGGATGGTTTTTATAATGTTTTAAAGCCTTGTATTATGCCAATGATACAGCTTAGAAAAGGTGGCAGGATTATTACTATGGCTTCTGTATCTGGTATCGTGGGTAATAGAGGACAGGTCAACTATAGTGCTGCAAAAGCTGGTATTATTGGAGCCACAAAAGCTTTGGCTGTAGAGTTAGCGAAAAGAAAAATTACAGTTAATTGCATAGCACCAGGTTTGATAGATACAGAAATGACTGATGATATTGAGCATTATGATGAGATCATTAAGCATATACCAATGAAAAGGGCAGGTAGTGTGGATGAGGTAGCAAGCTTAGCAGAGTATCTGATGTCGGATGCTGCAGCTTATATAACAAGACAAGTAATTTCTATTAATGGAGGACTTGCTTAATGCATAGAGTTGTTGTTACTGGTATGTCAGGCGTTACAGCTCTTGGTAGTGATGCTGATACTATTTTTGAGTCACTATTAGCTGGAAAAGTCGCAACTAAGAGAATGCCTTGGGATGATATTCAAGGTCTTAACACTAAGCTTGCTGCTCCTGTAACAGATTTTAAAATGCCAAATTATCCTCGTAAAAAAATACGTGGTATGGGTATGGTGTCAAAGTTAGCAACCGTAGCAACCTCGCAAGCATTAGCGGATGCTGGTTTACTTGATAAGACAGATATATTAACTAGTGGTAGAACAGGTGTTGCTTATGGATCATGCTCTGGCAGTCCACAACCATTAGCTGATCTTTTGATGATTCTTACTGACAAAAAAATTGGCAATGTTAATGCAACAACTTATATCAAGGGTATGAGTCATACTTGTGCAGTTAATGTAGCTTTGTTTTTTGGGTTGACTGGTAGATTGATTCCGACATCTAGTGCATGTACCTCAAGTAGTCAAGCTATAGGATATGCTTATGAAGCTATTAAATATGGTATGCAGGATGTGATGGTTGCTGGTGGCGCAGAAGAGCTTTGTGTAAGTCAGGTTGCAATATTTGACACATTATTCGCGACAAGTCAGATGAATGATACGCCAAGTCTTGCACCTAAACCTTTTGATAGAGATAGAGATGGCTTAGTTATAGGAGAGGGAAGTGCTACTTTGATATTAGAGTCATTAGAGCATGCTCAACAGCGTGGAGCAAAAATTTATGCAGAAGTTATTGGGTATGGTACGAACTGTGATGCTGAGCATGTTACGCAGCCAACAGCCGAAAAAATGCAGATTGCTCTCAAACTTGCTTTAGAAGATGCACAGATAACACCAGATATGATAGGTTATGTCAATGCTCATGGTACATCAACAGAGGTTGGCGATATAGCCGAGAGTATTGCCACGCGTGAGGTTTTTGCTAGGGATATTAGCATCAGTTCATTAAAGGGCTATTTTGGTCATACATTAGGTGCTAGTGGCTCGCTTGAAGCATGGCTAACTATAGAGATGATGAATAGAGGTGTATTTATCCCAAATATAAATTTACAAAATGTAGATCCAAGGTGTGCTAGCTTAGACTACCTTGTAGATAAACAAAATATAGAGACTGAGTATGTGATGACTAATAACTTTGCTTTTGGTGGGGTTAATACATCTTTGATTTTTAAAAAATTTTAGAATAAAGATTATACTTTAGTCACAAAATTGATATGATATTTAACACAATTTTCTGAAAAGTTATAGGATACATAATATGAAAAAGATGTTACTTTCATTGGTTGCTGCAGGCTGTTTTGTTTTACCTTTATCTGTTTATGCTTCGGATGATATTCATGATGTGAGTATCAAGAATGCTATGGAAGTAATGCCTGAAAAAGTCAAAAATAAACTTGGCGATTTTAAGTTTTATTTTGGTAAAGATTCTAAGCCATTTGATTATTCAGCTGAAGGAACAATATATACTAGCAAAAGGACTAATGGTGTCTTTAAAAATTATCAGAAGTCTTGTAATTGGGCTTTTTATTCAGCATTAATTGATCTAAAAGAGCAATCACAAGCTGCCGGTGGCAAAGGTATTGCAGATATCGAATCTAACTGGAAAAATAATCCTACATCAAGTAAAGATACTTATGTTTGTGGCGAGGGTCTCTTAATGTCTGGAGTTGCATTAAAAGGAGTTGTTATCAAATAGTATTTTAACAGCATAACCTTGATAATGCTTTAATTCCTTGTCTAGGATTTCTCACAAAGGGGTTATTTTTATCCCAAGCATATCCCGCTAAGATTGATACGATTTGTTCTTTTATGTTTTTGGTGCTATTTTTATGAAATATTATATCCTGCAAGCTACCTTCATACCAAGCGCTAACAAATTCTCTAAAAGTATTTATACCTATATATAACTCATCAACAAATTCTTTTTGCCAATCTACATCTATACCCCTTAGATGTCTATCAAGAGCATTTGCTGCTAAGGATGCTGATTTAACAGCAATGGTTATACCTGATGAAAATACAGGGTCTAAAAATTCAGCGGCATTACCAAGCAATGCAAATCTTTCGCCATAAAGTTTAGAAACATTTGATGAGTAACCTTTGATAGTTTGAACATCAGATCTAAGTATTGAGGCAGATGTTAAGTTTGCTAAATATGGCATTTGCTTTATAAAGCAATCTAGATTCTGCATATTGGTATTGTTATCAATGAAGTTCTCTGGCTTTGCAACTACTCCAATGGATGATGTTCCATCAGCAAAAGGTATTAGCCAGTACCAAATATCTCTATGTTCTGGATGAACGCTTATAAGAATTTTATCGCGATCAAAACTTCCAGCAACAATATTATCCTCTATATGACAAAAATATGATTGTCGCATTGGAAAGCTAGAAGGTTTCTCAAGATTAAGTAATTTTGGTAGCACTCTCCCAAAACCACTAGCGTCAAGTACAAAATTAGCTTCTAATTTATACTGTTTTTGAGTTTCAAGATTTCTGACAGTCAGAGTGATACTATCTCTCTCTTCAGCTACATGGATAACTTCAGTATTATAAAATATTTTTGCACCTAGACCTTGAGCCTTATCAGCCAAAGCTTTGTCGAAGATCCCTCGTTTAACCTGAAAAGTATCACCATAACCAGCGGTGAACTTTTGATTAAAATCTATAGAAATAGAGTCAATATTATTATTAAAAGCAGCTCCATTTTTATGCTGAAATATTGCTTGTTGTTTAATTACATCAAGCATATCAGCTTCTTCAAAATACTGCATTGATTGAGGTAAGAGACTTTCACCTATTGAAAATCTTGGGAATATTTGTCTTTCAATGATAATTACATCATAACCTTTTTTGACTAGTATTGCTGCTGCAACCGAGCCGGATGGACCAGCGCCAATTATTGCAACCGTAGCCTTCAAATTATTATTGAGCATGCAAGCCTTAAACTTAGATTTACATCTGAATTTTAGCACTATTGATTATTATTAGATACTTTCATTGTACATTTTAGTCATAGTTTATGTACAAGATAAATACTGAGAAGGATGAGATATTTTTATTTTCTGACCTGACAACTTGAGCAGCCAGTTAAGTTTGCTACAAATTTGATTCTGGTTGATAAATATCTCATTATGGCAATTACAATACCTAACCCAACTATGGCAATTGCTGTATACACGATAGATTTAACTGGTGTATTAAGTATATTGCCTAGCTGATATACTACAACTGCAGAAGTATATGCCATTGCCGAGCTCCATATAATAGATAAAATAGCCCATCCTCTGGTAGATTCTCTAACTGTGGCACCAATTACAGATATACAAGGTATATATAATAGTACGAATAGTAAATATGAAAATGCAGCTAGCCCAGAACTAAATTTACTTGTCATATTACCCATAGCAGAGCTACTCATATTAGCATCTGCCTCGTTACTTGTGATTGGGTTAAGATCCATATTGAAAAGGTTATCCCAAGTACTATATATAGCGTCTTTAAAGTTATCTGTAATACTGTAACTATCTGGAATACCCTGACTATCATCTTGTGTATAAAGAGTATTTAAAGTACCTACAACAACCTCTTTTGCAAGCACCCCAGTCATTAAACCAACAGTAGCTTGCCAGTTATCATTATTAACTCCCATAGGTGCAAATATTGGAGTTATCTCTTTACCTGCATAGCTAAGAGCAGATTCGTTTTTAGTTACATTGATGCTATTTAGGCTTCCGATGATAACTGCTATTGGTACTATAACTTTACCTGCTTTAAGTAGGAATGATTTTAGACGATTCCAACTGTAGAGCATAATTGTACTAAAGTGAGGTAAGTGATATTTTGGTATATCTAATACAAAAGGAGTTGCTTCATTTTTTAGGAATGTAAATTTAATAACATATCCTGTCAAAATTGCTGCAATAATTCCTAGTAAATAAAGTAAAAATATTACTGAAGCACCGTGGTCAGGAAAAAATGCTGTTGCAAATACTGAGAAGATAGCAAGTCTAGCGCCACATGACATAAATGGTGACATCATGATTGTCATTAAACGATCTTCTCGAGTTTCTAGAGTTCTTGAGGCCATAATTGAAGCAACATTGCATCCAAAGCCAACAATCATAGGTACAAAAGCTTTACCAGAAAGTCCTATAGATTGCATAAATCTATCAATGACAAAAGCAGCTCTTGACATATATCCAGAGTCTTCAAGTAGAGATAAGAATATAAATAGGAAGCCAATTTGAGGGATGAATGCAAGTACTGTGTTAATACCTGTACCAAAGCCTTGGGATAATATCATAGTCAATTGTTCAGGTAGACCAATCATATTCGAGTAATATGCAACACCATCAATAAATACTGAAGCTGTAAAATCATCAAACAAAGGCTGTACTGCAGAACCAAATGTTATTGAGAAAAAGAACATTAGGTACATCATCATTAGGAACACAGGTATCCCTAAAAAACGGTTCATACATACAGAGTCCAATACTTGTGTTATGCTTCTACTGGATTTTGAAGCTGTATAGCTAACCGTGTTTTTAAGGATATCATCTACTATGCCATAGCGAGTTTCTGGTATTTTGTGTCCAGATTTAGCTATTAATTCTGAGTGCTCTGAAAGTAGTGCTTCAATATCAATATCTTGATTATCCTGTTCAAGTTGGATAGTTCGACCCTCATAAAGCTCTCCAGCTAGCCATAAGTTTGCTGTATCTGATTGACGTAGTTCTTGAAGTTGATTATCTAATCTCAATATCTCTTTAGGATAGTGAGATTTTAAGTCATAGTGTGAGGCCGACTGTGGTTTAGTGAGAGCGTTTTTAAGTTCATTTATTCCAACACCTTTTGAACCAATTACTGGAAAAACATTTATTCCCAAGAGTTTAGATAATTTGTCAAAATCAATTATAGTTCCACTTTTATTAGCGACATCTACCATGTTTACAGCTAGTATTATTGGAACATTTAGCTCTAGTAGTTGTATGGTTAGATACATACTTCTTTCAAGATTAGATGCATCTAAAACATTTATTATTGCATCCGGTTTCTCTTGTATAACATAGTTGAAAGCTATTTGTTCATCAATAGAGCTACTATCGGATGCTGATAGGCTGTATATACCGGGTATATCAACTATTTCAACTTGTTGATCATCAACTTTAAAATAACCAACTTTTTTATCTACTGTAACGCCAGACCAGTTACCTACCTTTTGATTAAGTCCTGTCAGTACATTGAAGATTGTTGTTTTACCACAGTTTGGATTACCAACTAAGGCATATCTCATGATTTGATCTCCTCTAGATCTAATAGGTCTAGTTCTTTTACACGTATGGAAATATCAGCATTTCTTACACTGACTTGGCATGGACCACCAAAAATAGCTTTACGTTTTATTTCTAGAGTTTTACCAGGTAATAAACCTAAGGATAAAAGTCTGTTTTTATAGGCGACTGGACAGCTCTGGAGGTACCCTTTGATTAAATATTTAGTATTAGTCTTATATTTTGACATTTACCTATTCCATAAATGATAATTATTATCAGTATCGGTGAATTGTAATTCATATCCCATTTTTTTTCAATATTTTTTGATTATTACTTAGGTGCTACCACTATTTCCATCTCAAAAGTTTTTATAAGAGTAGTAATTATTATTTGTGCTGAAATTTTAGTAGTAATATATGTTTTAAGTAGGATTGTGTAATGTATAACTCAAATTGTTGTCCTGATTTGGCACACCCAGAGGGACTCGAACCCCCGCATTCGCCTCCGGAGGGCGACGCTCTATCCAGTTAAGCTATGGGTGCTATATCTAATTATGTATAAAACCGAAGTAAATCTTATCGAAAATATAATTATACACAAAAGCATATACAAGATAAAAAATAACAAAGCCAATATCAACAATAACTGCTTCTATTAGCCCCATATCTAGCATATATGCAACAAGAGGGATAGTAACAATTAAAAGACCAGCTTCAAAGAGAATGGCATGCAACACTCTTATAATAACTCCTCTTTTTGAGCGACACCCGCCTGTTTTATTCTCGACGATGTCAAAAATATAGTTATATACAAGATTCCATAGCATGGCTATTATTGATACTATGATAGCTAGTCCTGCGATATGAAACATATCTTTGTGTAGGACAAACATGGCAAATGGGGTGAAAATCACTATTCCAAAAAATTCAAAGCCTATTGTGTGAACTAAACGGGCAGTGAAGCTCATACTTTTATTGTTCAAAGTTATACCTCATGTTTTGTTGTTAATACTATATATTTAATTATGCTAAGTTATTTATGATATTTGCTAATTTGAGAGATTGATCCCAATCAATAGCATGTCCGGATTTATTTAGATAAATTGTACTTACTATAGATTTATTTTTTACTAAAGATATGGTTTTTTGAATACTATCAATATGCTCTATTTGATCATTATTTGATAAGAATATTACAGTAGGTATATCAATATTAACAAAATTATTAATAGCATCCTTATTTGAAACCCATTCGTTTCGAGCTATTTTCTGTTTCGCATAAACTTCTGGAGTAGGAAATAAAGTGCTTATATCAGAGTTTATGAATCTAGATTTTTCAGTGGTTAGATCTTTAGGAGAGTATTTATATAAATTATTGTTAAATACATAATTATAGATATCGTCATTACTATTGAATTTAGGAGTTTTTTTAAACTTTGTAGAGTTGTCATTAGCATTTGTTGGCAAAGGTGGAGATATTAAAAAGATTTTTTTAAATGATTTATTTTTATCAAAAGCTGTTTGTAGGGCAATTGTAGTTCCCATTGACCAACCTAATAGATACGTATTTTTCAAATTTAGTTTCTTGATGAAGGAGTTAGTATCATTTGCTAGATCATAGATGGAATAGTTTACATTTGAATTATCTTGACTTGTATTTACACCACGATAATCAAGAATATATAAGTTATACTTTTGCGAGAGTATATCTATAAAATCTTTTGGCCAAAAGTTAGCAGTAGTACCAATACCAGTTAACATAATAAGATTTAAGTTGCTCTTGGAATTGTTAACTTGATAATAATGAACCTTATTTTTGTTTATCATTATTTCTTTACTTTGGATATCTAAAGCAAAAATACTTGTTGTAATAGTAATAAGGAATATGGCCAGTACTATTTTCTTCATCTTTTTGGTGTATTTGATTTTTATCAAGGAGATTCTAACAAAAAAAATACAAAAAAATCTTGAAAATGACTTTTTTGGCTCAATATCTAGTCATGCAAGAACTTAGAATAGGAAAATTTCTAAGCTGCACAAAAATTAAAAAATTTTTGAAAACACAAAATAGCAATAATTAACAAAGGAGTAAGATTGTTATGAACATTCGTCCATTACAAGACAGAGTATTAGTACGTCGTGCAGAAGAAGAAACAAAGTCTGCAGGTGGGATTATCTTAACTGGTAGTGCTCAAGAAAAGCCAAGTGAGGGTGAAGTTGTAGCTGTTGGGAATGGTAAGAAATTAGACAATGGTTCTACTCAACCTATGGATGTGAAAGTAGGCGATAAAGTACTATTTGGTAAATACTCAGGTAGTGAGGTAAAAGTAAATGATGAGACTCTTCTTATGATGAGAGAAGACGACATTATGGGTATTATCGGATAATTAAAAAGAATCTTAGAAATTTCAAAGGAGAAATAAAAATGGCTGCAAAAGAAGTTTTATTTTCAGATGACGCTCGTGCAAAAATGCTAGATGGTGTTAACACTTTAGCTAATGCTGTAAAAGTTACTTTAGGTCCTAAAGGTCGTAATGTCGTATTAGACAAATCATATGGTGCTCCAGCAATTACTAAAGATGGTGTATCTGTTGCTAAAGAAATCGAACTAGAAGATAAATTTGAGAATATGGGTGCTCAGATTGTTAAAGAAGTAGCATCTAAAACTGCTGATGTGGCGGGTGATGGTACTACTACTGCCACTGTATTAGCTCAAGCGCTACTTACAGAAGGTCTAAAAGCTGTTGCTGCAGGTATGAATCCTATGGATCTAAAAAGAGGGATTGATAAGGCTGCTACTAAATTAGTAGAAGAGCTAAAAGTACTTTCTAAGCCGTGTTCTGACTCTAAATCAATCGAGCAAGTGGGCACAATCTCTGCTAACTCTGACTCTACTGTAGGTAAGCTTATCGCTGAAGCTATGGCAAAAGTTGGCAAAGAAGGTGTGATCACTGTAGAAGAAGGAAAAGGTTTTGAAGATGAGCTTGATGTCGTTGAAGGTATGCAGTTTGATAGAGGTTATTTATCTCCATATTTCGCGACAAACCAAGAGAACATGACTACTGATCTAGAGAGCCCATATATATTACTAGTTGATAAGAAAATCTCTAATATCCGTGAATTACTTCCTGTATTAGAAGGTGTTTCTAAGTCTGGTAAAGCTCTATTGATCATCGCTGAAGATGTTGAGAGCGAAGCTTTAGCTACTTTAGTTGTTAACAATATGCGTGGTGTAGTTAAAGTATGTGCAGTTAAAGCTCCTGGCTTTGGCGATAGAAGAAAAGCTATGTTAGAAGACATTGCAATCTTAACAGGTGCTACAGTTATATCTGAAGAGCTTGGCATGAAGCTAGAAGAAGCTAATATGGAGCACTTAGGTACTGCAAATAGAGTACAAGTGACTAAAGATGATACTACAATCATTGATGGTGCTGGAGATAAAGATGCTATTGCAAATAGAGTTTCTCAAATCAAAGCAAATGTTGCAGAAGCTACTTCTGACTATGATAAAGAGAAGCTACAAGAAAGATTAGCTAAGCTATCTGGCGGTGTTGCTGTAATTAGAGTTGGTGCTATTACAGAAGCTGAGATGAAAGAGAAGAAAGACCGTGTTGATGATGCTTTACATGCTACTCGTGCAGCTGTAGAAGAAGGTATCGTCGCTGGCGGCGGTGTTGCACTTATTAGAGCGCAAAAAGCTCTTGATGGCTTGACTGGTGATAATGATGATCAGAACCACGGTATTGCTTTACTTAGAAAAGCAATCGAAGCTCCTCTAAGACAAATTGTACAAAATGCTGGTGGCGAAGCTTCTGTAGTTGTAAACGAAGTTAAAGCTAAAGAAGGAAGCCATGGCTACAATGCAGCTAATGATACTTATGGTGATATGGTTGAAATGGGTATCTTAGATCCTACTAAAGTTACTCGTTCAGCTCTACAACATGCTGCTTCAATTGCTGGTCTAATGATCACAACAGAAGCTATGGTTGGTGAGATCAAAGAAGATGCTCCAGCTATGCCTCCTATGGGTGGTGGCATGGGCGGTATGCCAGGCATGATGTAATAAAGTCTTAATATCCAAAAGTATCTCTTGTTAGATATGTTTTGGATATCATCTAAAGACTACATTTCAAATTCTCATATATCTTTTATCTAAAAATTAAATTCATCATTAAAAAAATAAGCTTCTAGAATATTTATTCTTAATTATGATGTATATAATCATTCTATGAATTATTAACGAGTAATATATTTTATGGGTTCAATCTCAACAGATAATAAAGTTCTTGGATTAAAAGATGTCACTATAATGGCAGTCACTGCTAACTTTGGTATTCGTTGGATACCTGTTGCCGCAGGCTTGGGGGCATCTGCAATATTCTTTTGGGTACTTGGAGCTTTGGTATTTTTCCTACCATTGGTTGTTATAGCTACTCAGTTGTCACGTAAGTATCCGGATGAGGGCGGTATGTATGCTTGGACTACTAGAGCTTTGGGTGAAAAATCAGGCTTTATGGTTGCATGGCTTTACTGGATTAATACAATATTTTACTATCCAGCAGTTCTAATATTCTTGGCTACAAATTTTGCTTACTTCATCGGTAAGCCTGAGTTAGTCGAGAATCATTATTATATTACTGTGGTGGTATTAATAGCTTTTTGGTTGATTACGGTAATTAGCTTTTATGGTCTAAGGGCAAATAAATATCTAGTAGATATTGGAGGTATTTTAGGCTCATTTATACCTGCTATTGTGATAATCATTTTAGGGGTGGCAGCATATATAGCCGTAGGGCATAGTGCTACTGATTTTTCTATGGCTAATATAGCTCCTCATGGTAGTTCGTGGGACAATCTTTCTACTTTGACTATTATTATGTTTGCTATGGCGGGTATCGAGATAATTCCTACTTTTGCCAACTCTGTTAGAGATGCTAAGAAAAACCTCTATTATGGCTTGATTTTATCTGCTTTTATATTACTTGGACTATATATACTAGGTACCGTAGCTCTGAATCTGGTAGCATCACCTGATGATATCGGTAAAGCATCTGGTTTGATGACTGCATTTGAGATTATAGGTCATCAATTTCATTGGGCATGGTTTCCTAAACTCATGGCATTTTTATTAACATTTGCTGAATTTGCCGCAGTTAGTATTTGGTTATTAGCACCTGTTATTATGTTTTTTAAATGTACTCCTAAAGGAATTTTGCCGGACTGGTTGCATAAAACTAACAAGCACGATTCTCCAAGAAATGCTTTGATATTTATGGGAGTGTTGGTCACCTTTATAGTCGTACTTACAAACTTGTTGCCGTCAGTTGATGCGATGTATCAAATCTTGATCCTTATGGCTACTGTACTTTATTTTATCCCTTATTTATATCTTGTAATCGCTTATATCAAGCTTATGAATCATAAGATAAAATATCTGTTTGCAGTACTAGTTTTTGTATCGACATCATTAGGTATAATATTTAGCTTTCAACCACCAAGCGATATGAATGATGCTTATGAGATTGCAATATATGAATCAGAACTAATTTTAGGGCCAATGATTTTTATATTTGTAGGATGGTTTTTGTATAAGTTTAGAAAATAATGGTTAATACTTTCCTACAACCTTGTCGAAAGCTTTTGTTGTCAAAAATCTTTTGAGAGTTGTCATAATCCAAGTTGCTTTTGTTATAAAGTATCTAGGTCTTGGTTTTTTTGCTACAAGAATTTTTTCAACAACTTTGGCTACTTCAATTGCAGGTAGGTTGAAAGGGATAGGTTTGTGATTACCAAGCATTATTCTATAGTATTCTTTATTGTGAGGTGAATTTTCTACTTCAACATTATCTATAGTCTTTAGAGCATTCTCTCTAAATTTGCTTGTTACAGGTCCAGTATTTAATAGGCTAATGAAAATATTAGTATCCCTAAGCTCAAGTCGCATAGTATCAGTCATACCTTCTAGTGCATATTTACTAGCTACGTATGATCCGCGAAACCTCATACCAATAAGCCCTAATATTGAACTATGCTGTATTATTTTCCCATAACCTTGTTTACGCATGATTTTTATAGCTTTGTTAGTTAGATTATGTACGGCAAATACATTGGTTTCAAACTGCTTTTTGATAAATTGCGTATCTATATCTTCTAATGCGCCCACTTGTCCAAATCCAGCATTATTAAATACAGCATCTAATTTGCCACCAGTTTTAGCTAAAATAGACTCTAAAGCCTGATCAACTTGTTGATAATTAGTGACATCTATCAAGTAAGTATCAAAGCCTTCGGCTTTGAGCTTATCTACATCTTCTTGCTTTCTAGTAGAAGCAAAAACTTGATATCCTTTATCTCGAAGATAGATGGCTGTAGCGTAGCCAATACCACCATGAGAGCAACCTGTTATTAGAATATTTTTTTTGTTATCCATATTTATAAAATCTAAAGTATCCTACTAAGTTAGTTTATTTTAAGTCTATCGAATAGTCAAAATAACGGAAAATTAAATTCTAAGCTGCTGTAAAAATATTTAAAAAGATTTGCTTTTATATAATGATATTGTAAACCATTAAAATAATTAATGGTTTGCAATTTGTGAAATATACAACTTAAGGACAAACTATATGTTTAAAAAAATATTTTTAATAGGAGCTTCTTTGTATGCCTCAGCGTATGCAAACGATATTGAGTTAATCGTTAAGTATAAAGATAATCAAAATAAAATAGGGACTGTTAGTGCTAATTCTGTAGCTACTATGAGTACAGTTCAAAACTATCAAGTCCTTGAAGATATAGATTCGAGAACAAAAGTTGTAAAAGTAAGTGATGGCCAGGCTTTACGGCCAACTACTACTAGTTTAAAAACTCAGTCAAGTAGTGCAGCCCAAAAGGTATCAAACAATAATGCTTATGCCGCTGCCAAAAATTTTATGGATAGTAATCCAAATGTTGAATATGCTATCCCAAAAAATTCAAAAATGTATGCTTATGATTTAAACAATACACAAACAACCAATACGACTAACTTTCAAAATAACATCATAAGCTGGGGACAACAGTGGGATATGCAGAGTCCGAAAGAGGTCACAGGTGGGATTGATGCTTATGGTGCATGGGACTTAGTTTTAGATAACCCAAAGAGAGTTGATGTCGCTGTAATTGATTCAGGATTAGCTTATGCTGCTCCTGAAGATATATCAAAAAAAATAGATAGAGATCATAGCCATTACTATTTTTTTATGAAGAATAGAGAGCTTAGAGTATCTAGCAATATCTATGATAATGGTAGTTTTCATGGTACACATGTAGCAGGGACAGTGGCTGCAAATGGTCCTAAAGTCAAAGGTGTTGCAGGGCCAATAGATAGTATTAAGATTTTGCCTATTAGAGC
Organism: Francisella salimarina; assembly: GCF_007923265.1. NCBI lineage: Bacteria > Pseudomonadati > Pseudomonadota > Gammaproteobacteria > Thiotrichales > Francisellaceae > Francisella > Francisella salimarina. The sequence goes on along the minus strand of NZ_VOJA01000001.1, from coordinate 283,764 downwards.
TTTAGGAGATGATGGCAGTGGTGATACTTATGCTATTTTAGAATCTGTCAAATGGGCAGCAGGAGCGCAAGTATATGCAAAAAATAGTAGTGGGCAATATTTAGAGGACAACAAAGCTCCAGTTAAAGTTATCAATCTTAGCCTTGGGATGTCTAGAATTGATCCATACACTGGACAGCCTATAGTCAGTCGAGATGAGTGGAGAGAAAACTATATGGGCACATTATGCCCAGCATGGAAAGAGGCCATTCAAGCTGCACATGAAAGAGGTGTGACAGTAGTTATTGCCGCAGGTAATGATGGTAAAAATTTATTTAATGACATACCATCAGGCTGTAGAGATATTAATGCTATAGTTGTTGAATCTACAGGGCCGGAAGGATTGTTAGCGCCTTACTCGACATACTATGCTCCTGATGGGATACTAAAGTGGGTAGTAAACAGTCTAGTTGTTAGAGCTCCAGGTGGAGATAGTTATAATTATGGCAAAACAGCTCAAATATACTCTACTTTAAATAACTATGAATATGGTTATATGCAGGGTACATCTATGGCTACTCCTCATGTTGCTGGTATCATTGCATTATTGTACGCTAATTTACAAGAGTCTCAGTCTTCAGGGCAAGATGTAAGTGTAGTAAGAAAAGCATTGCAAGATTCTAAAGATATTTATAGCCCTAATATTGTTAATGCGAAGAATTCATTGAATAATTTGAAGAGTACTACACAATCAATAGCAGCATAGAGATGACTTTGAAGACAAAAATTATTTAAGATTTTTAAGGGCTTCTTTTATTTCTAGATTTCTAATATTAGCATCAAAAATACATTCTGTTTTCTCTAAAATAAATTTTTGGATTTTCTCAACATCATTAGTAAAGTGAGCAATTAACTCTTTTACAGTTTCTTCTGATATATGGTTTTTGTGTGCAAATTCTGAAATGTCTTCAATAATTTTTGTCATGTTCTTTCCTTAAATTATCTTTTTTATTTTGCCAAAGACTTTGTTTAGAAACCCTTTTTTAGTTCGCGATTTATTGGCTCTCTTTAGTTCGTTAAGCTTATGCATTTGATCTACGGAGTTTTGAATAGATTCTATATTTTCTGAATCGTTACTTTGCAGACAGTCCTCATTAGGAGAAGTCTCTTCTTCAGTTAGCTGTATTTCTTCAGAATAAATATTTGGGTCATTTAAATCAGTATATTTTAAATCAAGGCTAGCAGTTTTTGGGGCTTCGGGCTTCATAGAGAATTTATTCTCAGTTATAACATAAACATCATTTTCATTTTTTTTGATGAAACCCTGGTCTCTGAGTGCCCTACGATATTTGTATATTAAACTTCTAGAAACTCCAAAACCATCTGCTAATTGGGCAACGCTATAGCCCTGTTCAATAGCTTTTAGAATAGCTTTTTTTATAGCAAATTCTTTCTCATTAGGTATTTTCATATTAAAATATTTGACCCGAAAAATATTTATTTAATTATAGCTTAGCGATTAGATTTATACAACTTGTCCCGAGGCCCAACCAGAAGCCCAAGCCCATTGAAAATTATATCCACCTAGCCATCCAGTTACATCAATAACTTCGCCAATAAAGTATAAACCTTTGACTTTATTTGCTTCAAGAGTTTTTGATGATATTTCATCACAACTGATACCACCCAAGGTAACTTCTGCAGTTCGGTAGCCCTCTGTTGTTTGAGGGTATATTACCCACTCATGGAGCTGTTGATGAATCTTATTTATTTGTTCAGTAGACAAATCACAAATTCTTTTTTCAAGTAGAAAGTTCTCAAAAAATGTACTAATAAGATTTTTTGGTAGTAGCTCCGATAGAGTATTTTTTAAAGTGACTTTTGAACCTTGTTCTTTTTTCGAAATCAAAAAATCAGCAATATTTATATTTGGAGAAAGATTAATTTCAACACTTTCTCCTGAATGCCAATAAGATGATATTTGTAAAATTGCTGGACCACTTAATCCCTTATGTGTAAAAAGAATGTTTTCGTCGAAGCTTGCTCGATTGTTTGAAACTCTACAATAAGTTGATACTCCACGTAATTGTCCAAACTTTTGTTGATCTTCTGAGCTGAAAATAAAAGGCACAAGACCAGCTCTTTGAGGATTAACCTTTAATCCAAATTTTTTAGCGATTTTATAACCAAATCCAGTTGCACCCATAGTAGGTATAGATAAGCCACCGGTAGCAATCACCAGTGACTGGCATGCATATTCGCCAGAATTAGATTTTAGATAAAATAAGTCTTCTTTTTTTATGGCGCTATCAATAGTTGTATGTAGTTGTATCTTAGCTTGATATTTTTGGCACTCATCTAGAAGCATATTAACGATATCTTTAGCTTTGTTATCACAAAAAAGCTGGCCTAGAGTCTTCTCATGATAAGGAATGTTGTATTCACTAACCAAGCTGATGAAATCCCATTGGGTATATCTTGATAGTGCGGATTTCATGAAGTGTTGATTATCTGCTAAGTATCTATCAGTGGCTATGTTATAATTTGTGAAATTACACCTTCCACCACCAGACATTAGAATCTTTTTGCCTACTTTATTGGCATGGTCTAATACTAGTACACTACGCCCTCTTTTAGCAGCTTCTATAGCACACATAAGTCCAGCAGCGCCTGCACCAATTATTATTACATCATAGCTTTTTATAGACATAAGACTTTAAAGATCCTTTAGTTTATACCAGTATAACCCAACAATTATAAACATTAAAACCAAGTAAATGCTTATAATATTTGTAATACTGTGAGCATGAACGTAGCTTTGTAAAAATGATGTTAGACTAGTCATTGAGATATTCACAAAATACATAATTGCTGCTGCAGTTCCAGGGATATGGCGAAACATTGATATACCTTTACCCATCGATAATGGAAAAATTGATCCACATGTGAAATAAACAGCCATAGTAGCAATAATGATCAAAGATATATTATTGCTTATTAAGCTAATTATAAAGAAAATACTAGTCAATACTATAAATAGATGTATAACTACAAAAAATATTTTACCAACAGGATAGTGATCTAATAATCTACGCCCAAGTATCGGTGCTGGTAGGAAAGCGCAGCCTAAAAATATAGCTAATTTACCAAAGTAAGCGGCTGAATATCCCATTACATCTTGAATTAAAAAAGGTCCCAAAGTATTGAAACTAATGATAAGTGAATAAGCTATCCCCATAGCTACACAGAGAGTCATGAATTCTCTATTAGTTACAACCTCTATTATATCTTGTTTGATTTTAGTTATGCTTAGTTTTGATTTTTTGCTAAGCGTTTCTGGGATATAGATAAAAACTAATATTGTCAGCAATGCTACTACTATGCTAAAGAAGTAAAATCCAGATTTCCAACCAAAAGCATCTTGTAAGAAGCCGCCGATTATAGGTCCTGCAATAGGTCCTAATCCCCATAAAAATCCCATTGTTGGCCCAAGTTTTAGTAGCTTCTCAGGTGGCAGAATATCTGAAAAAACTCCTCGAGTAACAACTCCCATTGACCCCATAAGGAACCCTTGAGAAAATCTTGAACCTAGCAATACATATTCGTTTGGTATTAGAGTAGGTAGTAAGCTAACTATCACAAATAGTACGCATGATGATCTAAGTAGAACTTTGCGACCTATACCATCAGTAATGATACCTATTAGCAGATTACCAATAGCATATCCTATCAGATATATTGAGATCACCATCTTTGAAATAGATGCTGTAGTATTTAATGAAATACTTATACCTGGTAAAGATGGTGCAAATAAATCTATACTCATGCCCATCAATATGGGGAATGACAGTAATATAAGCATTCTTACCCTATGCTTATAGTTATTGGACGTAAAATTATTTTGTTTAATCAATTTGTTTTAAGAAAGAACTTTAAGAGAAAGTGATTTTAGCAGATTTTGCTAGTGATTGAATAGTCACTAGCAGTATATATGTAATATAAATTTTAGATACTAATATCTACCTTGTTGAATCATAGCTTCTGCAACTTTCTCAAAGCCGGCCAAGTTTGCACCAGCAACCAAGTTGTATCCTAGGTTGTATTTGCTACTAGCAAACTTACAAGCGTGGAATATGTTAGCCATAATTTGTTGTAACTTAGCTTCAACTTCTTCTGCTGTCCATGCCAATCTAGCAGAGTTTTGACTCATTTCTAAACCAGAAACCGCAACACCACCAGCATTGGCAGCTTTACCTGGAGCTAGGCATACGCCTTTTTTCATTAAGAATTCGATTGCTTCGTTAGTTGTAGGCATGTTAGATGCTTCAACAACATATTTAACACCAGCATCAATAAGCTTTTGAGCTTCTTCAACATCAATTTCATTTTGAGTAGCTGCAGGGATAGCGATATCTGCTTTGACTCCCCAAGGCTTCTCACCTGGATGCCAGCTAGCATTGAATTCTTTAGCATAGTCTTGCATAGAAGCTTTACCTTCGCGAATTTTAAGTAAGAATTCAATCTTCTCATCTGTTGTGATACCTTCAGGATCATGTACGAATCCTTTTGAGCCAGAAATAGTAACAACTTTACCACCAAGTTGTGCAACTTTTTTACATACACCCCAAGCAACGTTACCATAGCCAGATGTCACAATAGTTTTACCTTCCATAGTTTCACCATCATGCTTGAGCATTTCATCTAAGAAGAAAACAGCACCGTAACCAGTAGCTTCTGGACGAATCAAGCTTCCACCAGACTCTAACGACTTACCAGTTAATACACCATTTTCAAAAGAATTTCTTACTCTTCTGTATTGGCCATACATATAGCCAATTTCTCTACCACCAACACCAATATCTCCAGCAGGAACGTCTCTGTCTGGGCCAATATGACGCTGTAATTCCATCATAAAACTTTGACAGAAGTTCATGATTTCTTGCTCTGTTTTGCCTTTAGGGTCAAAGTCAGCACCACCTTTACCACCGCCCATTGGAAGTGTAGTTAAGCTATTTTTGAAAACCTGCTCAAAACCTAAGAATTTGATGATTCCAGAATATACGCTAGGATGGAATCTAATACCACCTTTGAAAGGACCGATAGCTCCGTTAAACTGGTATCTGAAACCTCTGTTAACTTGTACGTCACCATTTCTATCAACCCATGGTACTCTAAAAGAGATGCCTCTTTCAGGTTCAACAATACGTCCTAAGATATTTTCTTCGATATACTTAGGGTTTTGTTCTAGAGCTGGTTTAAGAGTAGAAAATACTTCTTTAACGGCTTGGATGAATTCCTTTTCATGTCCGTCTCTTTTTTCAACATCAGCAATTACGCTATCAATATATTTCTGAGCATTCATTTATGCATCTCCTTTGTGATTTGAAAATTTATTTAGAATATTTCTCATATACCAAGTAAACTCAGTCATGATCTTTCATGATGAATAAAATATAAGAGAATATCCTACATATACAAGTTTGCATTTTACCAAATCAGTTTACAACGAACTTGGTTTAATTAACATGATTTTATAATAATATTTTATTAATAAAAACCAAATAATCTAATTTAATATACAAAATATTTTACAACTTATTGATTATTGTTTAGTCTAATGAGATAAATAATATTTTTCGTTAAATTAAACCAAAAGGAATAGAGCATGAGTATGTCATTTGGTTATAACTTTATGAGTCGCATTTGGAACCTCTAACATTAGGAGAATAGTGTATGTATATTTCAAACTTTTATATCAAAATAAATTATTCATTAATACCCAAAAACCATAAAACATACACTAAGCGAAAACCTCTTATCCTTTAAATTTATTTTATTGATTGAAGTTTAGGAGGACAAAATGGTTAGTCAAAATCTAAGTATACAAAAAATATCAAAGGCTAAGCAATTAATTGTAGTAACCACATCAAATTGGCAGAGTGTATCGGGGAAGCTTTGGTTTTTTGAAAAAGACAATAAAAATAATTGGTTGGCTAAGAAATTAGCAACTGCTGTAGTAGTTGGTAAAAATGGCTTAGCTTGGGCAGATAGCATATATCAAAATCTAGCAGATACTGACTTAAAAAAAGAAGGTGATAGTAAGTCACCAGCAGGTATTTTCGATATTGGTAAAACTTTTGGATTTGCTAATATCTCAGTAGTTGAATATATACAGCTAAAAACTGGAATCGAATGTGTAGATGATAGTAATTCAAAATACTATAACCAAATAGTTAATAGTAATCTTATTGATGATAAAGATTGGCTATCAGCTGAAAATATGTCAGAGATTGCTATCTATAAATATGGTGTAGAGATTTTGTACAATACTAATCCAGCGATAGCCAAAAAAGGCTCTTGTATTTTTATGCATATCTGGAAGTCTTCGACGACAGGTACAGAAGGATGTACTGCTATGGCAGAGGATGATATTAGAGATATTCAATCTTATTTGGATATGAATAAAAATCCTATGTTGGTGCAATTAACTCAAGATGTTTATAAACAAGTACAAAATGATTGGCATTTGCCGATTTTATATTAAAAAGGATAATTAAATGAGTAACTATATAGTTTTTGATAAAGCTAGACTAGCTAATTATATAAAAGAGCATAAACTCACAACACCATGTTATATATATGATAGTAGACTTTTAGAAGATACATTTGCTAGTGCAAAAAAAGCATTAGATAAAAATTTCAAAAATGCTGAGATTCATTATGCAATTAAGGCAAATCATCATCCAAAGATAGTAAGTATTGCTAAGAAATATGGTATGGGGATTGATTGTGTAAGTGGCGGTGAGATTAAAAGGGCACTTGAGCAGAATGTAGATCCTCAGAATATTGTTTTTGCAGGAGTTGGCAAAGCTGATTGGGAGATTGAATTGGCTATTGATAATGATATTTTTGCTTTTAACAGCGAGTCCTTAGAAGAGATAGAGGTTATTAGCCAAATAGCATCTTCGAAGAATAAACATGTAAATATTTGTCTGAGAGTTAATCCAAATATAGATGCACAGACTCATCATTATATAAGTACAGGGCAATTTGATGATAAGTTTGGCATTGCTTTTGCTAATATTCTTAATTGGTTAAAAAATGATTTTCAAAACTTTGACAACATAAATATTATAGGGTTACATTACCATGTCGGTTCACAGATATTGAATTATCAGGTTTTTCAATCACTAGCTATAACCACAAATGAGCATATAAAACTTCTCAAGCAAAATGATATTGATATTGAACATATTAATTTTGGTGGTGGTTTGGGGATTGATTATCAAAATCCACATCAGAATCCTATAGTGGACTTTGATAACTATTTTGCTAGATTTAGAGAGTTTTTTGAGTATTGTGATGATGTTAAGCTACATTTTGAGCTTGGTAGATCATTAGTAGGGCAGTCAGGCGTGCTTGTATCACAGGTATTATTTAATAAGGTGACTCAAGATACTCATTTTGCGATTATAGATGCAGGTATGACAGAGCTTATTAGACCAGCATTGTATCAAGCGCAACACAAGATTGAGGCTTTGATTGATGAAAGTGTCGATGAAAAGCAACATTATCATATAGTTGGGCCTATCTGTGAATCTAGTGATGTATTTGCAAAATATTATCAGCTTCCTAAAATAAAGCGTGGTGACTTATTAGCTATATATTCAGCAGGAGCTTATGGTAAGGTTTTAGCTAGTGAATATAATCTAAGACCAACTGTTCAAGAGTATTTTATATAAGGTTTATTTAAATTATGCATATATCTAACAAAAAAATTTCGACACTATCGCTAACAATGCTAAATATCTCAGCGATAATTAGTTTAAGTTCGATAGCTTATATGGCAACAATTGGTTTACAAAGTGTTTTCTTTTATCTAATTGCTGCAGTTACATTTTTGTTACCAACATCGCTTATTTGTGCTGAGCTTAGTAGTATGATAACGCAAAATAATGGCGGTGTATTTAGCTGGGTCAAAGCAGGTCTTGGTGAAAAAGCCGGTGTACTTGCAATGTGGTTGGAGTGGTTTAATAATGTGGTAGGCTTCCCAAGTTCTGTGACAGCATTAATCGCGACATTTTCATATATTGGTTTTAGAGGTTTTGCTGAGAATACTCAAACAAGTGTTACTTTTTGGTTAATAATGGTTGCTGTATTTATCGCTATAAGTTTATTTAACTGCTTACCATTACGAAAAGTTGTTGTGCTAAATATTATTGGTGCAGTATTTGGTATGATAATTCCAGGAATACTATTAATTTCTGGTGCAGTATATTTCTTAGTTACTGGGCAAAGTAATTTGGAATATCATGGTTTTAGTGATCTTTTACCAGTGTTTTCTGTAGGTACTTATGCTCTTTTAGTTAAGACTTTATCTTCATACTCAGGTATTCAGTCAGTAGCTTTCCATATGACAAATATCGAAAATCCTCAGAAAAATATTCCCAAATCAATACTTATAGCTACTTTGATAATAGTATCATTAACTATTTTAACAACGGTTGGTTTAACTATTATTATTCCTGTACAAGATGTTAATGTTTTAAATGGTCTGATACAGGGCATCTCACAAGTATTAAACATAATAGGCTTAGGTAATGTTAAGCCAGTAGTTGTGGTAATGATAAGTTTGGGTATGTTAGCGGCTCTTAGTACATGGGTGTTAGGGCCTGCTCGTGGTATGCAGACAGCAGCAGAACAGGAGCTTTTCCCAAAAATCATGGCAGGTAAAAATAGATTTGGTATGCCAGTAAATATGCTAATTATTCAGATTTTGATAGTTTTGGTTCTATCTTCGGTATTCTTAGTGATGCCATCAGTATATGCAGCATTCGCATTATTAATTGCTATTACATCACAGTTTACGGTAGTTATGTGGATAATGGTTTTTGCTGCAGCGATTAGACTTAGATTTACGCAACCAGATACTCATAGAGTATTTCATGTGGGTAGGAGAAATTCTAACTGGTTACTTGTAACTATGTCTTTAGTTGCAATATTTATGTGTATGTTAGGCTTTATACTTGGGTTATTTCCACCAAGCTTCTCACATGTTAAAAATGTCTTCCAATATACAATGATTTTGGTTGTAGCGGATATTATAATTATAGCAATTCCACTGATATGGATTTGGTTGCATAGAAAAAGAATTTTATAATAAACCTTATATGCAAGAGTTACTTTCAAGCACTAATTAGTTTCTAGATTTAACAAAAACTCTTTTTTATATAATCCACCAGTATAGCCACCAAGTTTACCGTTGGAGTTGATTACTCGATGACAAGGGATAATTATAGGTAGTAGATTTTTACCGTTAGCATTAGCTACAGCTCTAAAAGCAGTTGGTTTACCAATATTTGTAGCTTCTTTACGATAGCTGATTGTTTCTCCATAAGGGATCTTTATCAGCTCATGCCAAACTTGTTTTTGAAAGTCAGTACCAGTTAGTTGTAGAGGGATAGAGAATGTTTTTAACTCTTTGTCAAAGTATTTATCAAGTTGATTTCTAGCTTTGCTAGTTATTTCATTTGTTTTGAATAATATCTTTGCATTATAAGTTTTTAATAATTTCTCTATAGCATAAATATTTGAATCATTAATAAAAAAGCAAGCATATAGGTAATTATCATCAGCAATAGCAATCAGATTGCCAATAGGGGTTTTAATTTCTTCGGTATAAAATACTGTTTTATAATTTTCTTTGTTAATTACAGCTAAATAAATTTGATGAGTTTCTTTGAGCATAAGTATATTATGTAATTTAGATACATTAGATAATAGCGAAGTAATGGCAAATAGTAAATTTTATAAATTTTTTCCGATAGCAATACTAATCATTGGCATAATCTCTTTCTTTAGTTTTGGTGGACAGCAGTATTTATCTCTTGAAGCACTCAAAAATAACTATCAAACAATATTGGACTTTGCTAATCAGCATTTTTTAGCTTGTATGTTAGTGTTTTCGGTTGCATACATAGTTGTTGTAGCATTATCTATACCAGGGGCTACTATTATGACTTTGTTAGGTGGTTTACTATTTGGTTTGGTATTAGGTTCAATTATTGTTGTATTAGCTGCAACATTAGGAGCAAGTGTAGTTTTCATTGCTGTTAGAACAGCGTTGGGAGATTCACTAAAGAGCAAGGCTAAAGGCAGTATCGAAAAAATGCGACGAGGTTTTGAAAAAGATGTCTTTAATTATTTATTAATACTTAGATTGATACCTATATTTCCATTTTTTATTATAAATATCGCAGCTGGTATGTTTGGTGTGAAATTCAGAGATTTTTTCTGGGCAACACTACTGGGGATAATTCCTGGTAGTGTTGTTTATGTATGGGTTGGTACAAGCTTTGCTTATGTAATTCAGCAAGGAGCAGATATTAACTTAGGCATCATATTAGAGCCTCAATTTATTTTGCCATTAATAGCCTTGGCTGTACTGTCAATTGTTCCAGTAATTATTAAAAAGAGAAAGTAGCTATGATTAAAACAGATATTTGTATTATAGGTGGTGGTTCAGGTGGACTTTCTGTAGCAGCTGGTGTAGTACAAATGGGTGCAAGCGTAGTTCTCTGTGAAGGTGGTAAGATGGGAGGTGATTGTCTTAATTATGGTTGTGTGCCATCTAAGGCAATTATAGAAGCTTCAAGAGTTATTACAAAACTAAATAAGGCTCCTGAGTTTGGTATAAATGTAGATAGCATAGATATTGATTACGCCAAGGTACAAGCACATATCAAAGCTACTATAGCAAAAATAGAGCCACATGACTCAGTCGAGCGTTTTGAGAAATTAGGCGTCAAAGTTATCCAAGAATATGCGGAGATAGTTGATCGATATACAGTCAAAGCTGGTGATAATATTATCAGGGCTAAATATATTGTTATAGCTACTGGTTCAAGAGCAAGTATTCCTAATATCAAAGGTTTGGATACGGTTGACTATCTAACTAATGAAACAATTTTTGAGCTTAAAGAAAAGCCAGAACATTTGATGATTATCGGAGGTGGACCTATAGGTGTAGAGCTAGCACAGGCTTATGCTTTGTTGGGTAGCCAAGTTACAATTTTTGAAGCTTCCGATACTATCTTAGGTATGCTTGATAGTGAATGTCGCAAAGTTGTGATTAAGGAGTTTGATCGTTTAGGTATCAATATAATTACAAATGTAAATATCACAGAGATTGAACAGCAAAATCAACAGATAAATGTTTGTTGTGGCGATAAGTACTACGAAGGCTCGCATCTATTAGTTGCAGCTGGGAGACAGCCAAATTTAGCTAAGTTAAATCTAGATAATGTGGGTGTTAGATATACTTCTAGAGGTATAAATGTTGATAAGCGCTTGAGAACAAACTATAAAAATATCTATGCTATAGGCGATGTCACTGGAGGATATCAGTTCACTCATGTGGCAGGCTATCATGCTGGTATAGTGATCCAAAATATCTTATTCAAGTTACCAGCAAAAGTTGATTATAGTAGCTTACCATGGTCTATATATACTAGCCCTGAAATCGCACATGTTGGTCAAGATATCTCACAGGCTCAAGATCAAGGTGCAAAAATTCTGAAATTGTCATATCAGAATAATGATAGAGCAGTCGCAAGTCTAGCAACTAATGGCTTAGTCAAAGTGGCTGTTAGCCGAAAAGGATATATATTAGGGGTTACTATTGTTGGTGAAAGCGCTAGTGAGCTAATTGTACAATGGACTTTAGCAATTAAAAACAAGCTAAAGATAAAAGATATAGCCTCTCATATTGTGGCATATCCAACTTTAAGTGAGCTAAACAAAAGAATTGCTGGAAGTTATTTCACACCGAAGCTATATAGTAACAAAGTTAGACGCTTAGTTAGACTGTTAATGAAAGTATTTGGTAAAAGGTTATGATAGAACAAAAAATCAGACCAACTTTTCAGAAAATCTTCGTTGATAATGTTGCTAAGCTTGTAGCGCCAATAATAGCTCCTAACATGGTTACAATACTATCTTTAATCTGTGGTTTAGTTGCTGCAGTATCATTTTTTATGAATCAATACTTGTGTGTGTTTTTGCTACTGTTATCAGGATATCTAGATATTTTAGATGGCTCAGTTGCGCGTCTACAAAATAGCTCATCATCATTTGGAACTATGTTAGATATATTAAGTGATCGTTTTGTAGAGAGTTTTATTATTATCGTTATTTTTATCAATCAACTTGATATTGCATGGGTTGGTTTATTAATGATGATGTCTATTATTGTTTGTATTAGTAGTTTTTTGCTAGTAGGGATATTCAGTCAAAAAGAGTCTTCTAAAAGTTTTTACTACAGCCCAGGTTTGATTGAAAGAGCCGAAACATTTATCTTTTTTATAGTTATGATTTTATTACCGAGCACAGTATTTGTACTAGGGTTGATTTATACACTGTTAGTTTTATGGACTACGCTGTATCGTTGTTATGAATTTTATTGTCACGAAAAAAAATAAGGAGCAATTATAATGAGAAATTTTTTAAACAAAACTTTTGTGGGCTTTATGGCGGGATTAATTAGTGCCTGTGTTTTATATTTTTTGTTTATTTTTATTCGTCAGCATGGAGTTGAGCTTAATGATGAATTTAAATACACGCTTTATCGCTTAATGGTGTGGGGTGGTGTTTGGGCTATATTATTTGCATTACCGATATCCAAAAATATTCTTATCAAAAGCATAGTTATTGGCTTAGCTGTTATATTGTTTAACTTTTTGGTTAAAATGCCATTAGCTGGTCAGGGTTTCTTTGCTATAAATGCTGGCACAGCAGTATTTGTTATGAATATTGTTTTTAATTCTTTATGGGCATTACTTGCTGGTGTTATTTATAGTATTGCGACAATTCAGCAATAGGGTTGGAGAAATTGTTATGAATAGCATTAGAGATTTGTTAAGTAAAGTATTTACTGCCTATATGGCAGGATTAATCAGTGGACTGGTTATAGAGATTATTTGGATTTTAGTTACAACTCATAATTTAAACCTAAATGAAGATCTAAAGCTAGAGTTATACCGTATGATGATATGGGGCGGTGTATGGGCATTAATTCTTGTTTCACCATTCCCAAAGAATATTTGGGTAAGAAGTGCTGCTATGGCTTTGATAGTTATACTTTTTAACTATATGATAAGAATGCCTTATTCCGGCGATGGCTTCTTCGCATCAAATGCTGGAAATGATGTGTTTTACGCTAATCTTATATTTAATTGTCCATGGGCTTTGTTGGCTGGATTTATATATACACTTGCTAGTAATAAGTAATATATAAAACTTTTAATAATTTTTAGATAATTTAACCATATCACTTGTTTTTCGCTAATTAATCCCTATATCTAATAGCAGGAAATTTTATAACATTAACTATGTATCCATATTATCTACTTGTTGGATATGTTTGAAAGTATTTGGGAGTTTAAAATATGGCAGATTATTATTCTTTACTAGGAGTTAGTAGAGATGCTTCAGAAGCTGAGTTAAAAAAAGCATATAGAAGATTAGCAAAAAAATACCATCCAGATGTCAACAAAGAAAAAGGGGCTGAGGATAAGTTTAAAGAAATTCAAACAGCTTATGATGTCTTAGGAGATAAAGAAAAGAGAAAACTCTATGATGCTTATGGAGAAAACTGGGACAAAGTTCAGCAAGGCGGTTTTGGCGGAGCTGGAGGTGGTTTTGGTGGCTTCTCTCAAGGCGGAGGAAGCTCTCAAAGTTTCAACTTCGAGGATTTAGGAGATATTTTGGGTGATCTTTTTGGTGGTGGCGGAGCTGGAGCAAGAGGCTTTGGTGGAGGTCAACCAAGAGCTAGAAAAGGTGAAGATATAAACATCTCTTTACGTTTGAGTGTTGAAGATGCTATCAAAGGTGGCTCTAGAACAGTTTCATATAGCTATCAAGAAGCAGGTGCTAACGGTATGCCAACTATGCAACACAAAAGTGTAGATGTCAAAATACCACCTGCTATGGCTAATGGCAAAAAACTACGTGTCAAAGGTAAAGGTAGTGCAGGTATTGGAGCAAATGCTCCGGCTGGGGATTTGTATATCAAAGTTGAAGTTGTCGATCATAAAAACTATAAGATTGATGGCAATGATATTTATGAGCATATTAATATAGCACCTTGGGAGGCGGCTCTTGGTACATCATTAGAGATAGATACTCCATATGGTAAGAAGAAAATGAAAGTACCAGAGGGTAGTCAATCGGGGCGTAAAATGCGTATCAAAGGTAAAGGTCTTGGGGATGGAGATTTTTATATTGTCTATGATGTCAAATTACCAGCTGCTGATACTGATGAGAAAAAAGAGTTCTATAAACAAATGCAAGAAAAAATGAATTTTGATCCAAGAGTTTAAAGAATATTCTAATAAAACTGTGGTTTTGTAATACATTATGAAAAAAGTAATATCTTTGATGTCATTAATCGTTTTGTCGATTAATTGCTCACAAGCTATAGATAAAAAAATCTTTCTAGTTGGTGGAAATCTCGATGACACATATCCTGCGATATACGATGATATGGCAAACTCAATAGGGTTTCAGTTACATAGAGAAGTATCTTGTGGTAGCTGGAATACAACAAAATGCCCTAAAGTAGCGGTTGTAACATCAGCTGCGGATAATACAAATGCAGCAGAAAGTATAGTATACCCATACTATAAAAAAATATTTGAAGACAATGGCTTTGTGACAGCACATATCAACGCACAGATTGATAATTATAAAACTAACACAGACATTAATACCGAACAAGGTGGGTATAATGCCAAAATCATAGAGCAGGCAGATATTATATTTTTTAATGGTGGTAATCAGACATATCATTCAAGAACATGGTTAAAAGATGATGGATCATATAATTCATTAATGAATGTTTTAGCTCAACGTTATGATGAAGGCGCTTTAATTGTTGGAACATCTGCTGGTATGGCAGTTATGGGGAATATGACTTTTGGTGGAGTCGATGATTCTGCAAAAGATTCTTTTGGTATTTTATATTTTAATCAAAGTCAGGGTCTTGCACAGAAACAAGTAAAAGATGGTGAATTAGATGGTACCAGTTTTGCAGACCAAAGGACTAACTCAAATCCTCAATTAGTTGAAATACAGCATCAGGAAAATGGCGGTAAAATGTTTGG
Organism: Francisella salimarina; assembly: GCF_007923265.1. Classification (NCBI taxonomy): domain Bacteria; kingdom Pseudomonadati; phylum Pseudomonadota; class Gammaproteobacteria; order Thiotrichales; family Francisellaceae; genus Francisella; species Francisella salimarina. The sequence goes on along the minus strand of NZ_VOJA01000001.1, from coordinate 268,624 downwards.
TTTGAATATGTTGCCTTATGAAGTTATTACTGATACTCATTTTGGAGATAGGGGGCGTCTTGGTAGACTTATATCAGCTATGAGAGATACTAATAAGCATATAGGTTTAGGAGTTGATCAAGATAATACAGCTTTATTGATATCTATGACAAATAATAATCATTTTAAGGTATCTGCTTTTGGAAAAAACGGTGTCTATATGGTTTCAACTTTTGATGCTGCTTTTGAAGATTCTAAAAGCTTTACTTCTGCAAAAAATATTAGATTAGATTATTTAAGTGATGGAGATGATGCGGTTTTTATTAATAATGACATAAGCATTATTCCTTCAAAAAATAAAAAAAGGATAATAGTTAATATTAAAGATAATATTTATTCTGATGATATATTATCCTCGTACGGAGTATTTGATATTATTTCATCACTGGTTAAATCAAATCTTAAGTCAGCTATAGGCAGCACTAAAATACCTAAAGAATATCCGGTTAATACACCAGTGTTTGAATTTTTATTTACGAAAGCAGCAAAAAAGTCATATTGTATTATGAGTAATAATAGTTGTTTAAATAATCTAGATGGTTATACTATTGTGAATATGCGCATGGATCTAATACCTAGATTTAATTAAAATGAAATTGGGGATATAATCTGTTTTATTTTTGTCTTTTTCTATTTCCTATCTCAATTATAAAGTAGCTTGCAAGTATTAATGAGCCTCCAATAATAGTTGATAAATATATTTTTTCATCGTTGATAAGCTTCCCAAAAATTGTCGCAAAAATAGGCTCAAAAGAGAAGATAACAGCAACTTGAGACATACTTAGATGTTTTTGATAAGTGTTCTGTAAGTAGTAGCAAGTAATTGTTGAAATTGAGCAAAAAACTATAGCGATTACTAATATATAGTTAAAGTGAAGATACATAAACGATGATACATCTGTTATCAAAGGCATAGGTATACCAAAAGCTACTTGCAGTATTATTAGTAGACGCAAGTCTTTAAAAGCTTCGCTGCGATAATCTTTTCTAGTTTCATAGCTAAGATATACCACTGATACAGCATACATCAGAGCGCATAATACTGACCAAAGATAACCTATAGTAAAGTTATCAAAACTTGCCCCAGATAGTGCATATATCCCTAATAATGAAACACCAGAAGCAACTATTCCATAAATTGTTAATCGATCTACCTTAAAAAGACTTCCTATGAAAGGAATCATAATTACACTCAAAGCTGTCAAAAATGCAGAAACACTTGATGAAACGGTGTATAGTCCTTGAGTCTGAAAATAAAAACTCATACCTTCAAGTGAGCCAAATATAGCCCCCACTTTTAGTAAGTAGAGCTTATTATTAAACCTAGCTCTTAAAATTAAAGGTAAGAATAATAAGCATGATAACCCTAGTCTAAAAGCTACAAAAAGCCCAGGTGAGACATACTCAAGAGAGATCTTAACTAGAGGAAATGTTGTTCCCCAAAGAATGGTGACTATAAAAAGGGCAAATACGGCCTTTCTTTGTATATTCATGATATTTTTAAATATGATTTAGAAATTTAATTAGCAAGTTTGTCTTTATCTGCTATCAAAATCAACAAAGAAATTATGAAATTTAGGTTATCAGCTCAAGTTATGAATTAAATATAAATTTGAGCAAAAAGACAAAGTGTTATATGTAGATTAGATTTTTATTGGAGTAGTACTAATTATGATAATAAAGTTGTTAATTACTACTCTTATATTTTATAGGCTAGTAACTTCTCATATTTCTACAACCCAAGTTATCACCAGTAGATGTTCCGATGATATCAGCTAAACGGGTGTAGAAGTTATTTCTATTACTAACTTGATAAGATTCGGTATTTCCACTTTTATTACACTCGATTCCCCCGTTTATAATATTTGCAGTCATGCCGAAACCCGGCACACGATTAGCATTTAAGTCATCATTACTTGGTCTCCAAATACCCAGTAAAGCATCATGAGCTGATGGTTTAGGAGGCTGTGGAGTCATCCAAAACCATAATGCAGAAGTCCATGCTATTTTGTAGTCCCTAAGTACTAAGCCTGGGTTAGCAAGTAGGTTGATAGGGTTGTTACCTGCAAATTTCTCATTATAGAAATCTTGGAATAGACCGTAGTTATAGTTCCACGATAGTTGGATCATACCTCTACCATGGTAAAATTGTCCTGGAACTCCCTTGTGGGCTGGGTTTCTAGGATTTTGGTCAGTATATTGTGAGCAACCACCGTTTTGACATCCGACCTCTTCTATAAAACATAGTCCCCAAGCATATTTACCGCCCGGGGCTGTAGCCCAGCCACCATTTGTTTCTTGCGATACATTTGCCAAAAATGCTGCAATTTCTCGTTTAGCTAGCTCTATTTTTTGTTGCTGGCTTTGGGCAACTCTATCAGGAATGGCTTCTGGGTTAGCAAAGCTAGGGAAGTTGGCAGCAGCAGCTATTAGACCATCATATAAACCTTTTAGGCCATTATTTTTGGCTGTACATGCTCCGTTTGTGGCATATGGAAATGCTTTTTCAAAATCACTGAAAGGCAATAGCTTTTCTAGTTCAGAATTAGTTACCTCTGAATGGTCTTCATCTGATGTATAATTCTCATATGCTAGAGTTATTTGAGCATCCTTAGTCACTGCTACAATTTCTCCATCAAGTTTTAGTAATTTACTACTTTCAGGAGATGCATCGATGATGCTGTAATTACCCACTGGTAGGTTTATTTCGTTAGTACCATCTTTAAATTCATAAGATTTTACGAGCGTGGAGTCTTGTATTGAGGTGAAGATTACAGTTTCTGTATTTTGTCCTAAACCAGTTACTGTTACAGCAGCTTTTACAACATTGTTGGTATCTTCTGTATTATTGCTATTGTCATCACTATCTGGAGCAGGGCCAATTTTTTTCCATACTTGAGCATTACCAGGAGTATCACCCTTTGTCCACCATTGATTTTCGTACAATATACCTTTATATTCTACAACATCGCCTTTTTGGGAATATGTTTTATTACTATCCCAACTTTGGTTATCACTATTATTGACACTATCTTGAGTATTGTTATTATTTGTAGAGTCATCAGTATTGGGTGATTCAATTAGTTCCCATACATTTGCGGAGCCCGGAGTGTCACCTTTTGTCCACCATTTAGCCTTATATGCTTTACCATTGTATGTAACATGATCTCCACCAACAAAGACTTTATTGGCCTGCCAAGAACCGCTAGTGTTAGAGCTGCTTGAGTTTCCAGGATTGCTGTTATTTGTGCTAGTGTTGGTATTATCTGTAGGAGTCTGGTTGTTATCTGATGTGTTGGCCTTACTTATTTCTGTCCAAGCATCTTGCCAATGGCTACCACTACCAGGAGCATAATGTGACGCAGACATTCCACACCATCCACTAGCAGGGAATGGTTTACATTGATATTGATTGCCATCTGTACCTACTACAATTTGTCCAGCTGTATAGGATTTTCCTTGTTGATATGTCGTCGCTGAGTTTGCGGGTACTACATAACAGAATATTGCAGCCAAGATACTGCTTATTAATATTTTTTTCTTTGATCTCATAATTGATCTCCTTCTTCATAAAAATTAAAATAATTCTATTTCGTGAGTATTTTGTAAATACTCACACTTATACTTTAGCATATTTTTTATTAAATTAAGGTATCAAAAAATAATCTCTACAGTGTATTTTTGATGGTGATATCTGTTCTGACAAAGCAGTCTGGGTTGCCTTTTTTTAATTAAAATTGCTATAATTTAGTGTTTTGTAATTACCAAGTGAGAAGAAAGTCGGTGAAGGATGTTTCGAAGGTTAAACAGATAGGCGCAGTAGCTATCATAGCTGGTACAGCAATAGGTGCTGGCATGCTTGGTATTCCGTTTGCAGTAGCAGCTGTTGGGTTTAACTATGCGCTTATGGCGCTCTTTCTAGTTTGGATTATAATGTATGCAACAGCTTTATTGATTGTCGAAGCAAATGTTTCACAGCCACTAGGTACTGATATGGATTCAATTGCTCATAATATACTAGGTAAGTCTGGTAGAGTAATGAATTTATTGTTTTATTTGTTATTGCTCTATTCGTTGCTTACAGCTTATATCTTTATGGGGGGACAGCTTTTTAAGACATATATCACTAGTTGGTTTAATTTTGAAAGTGATAGTTTTGCAAAGCTTCTATTTACATTTATTTTTGGATTTTTCATTTATAAAGGAATCAAGGTTGTATTTAGAGTTAATGAACTATTCTTGAGTCTTAAAGTTTTGGCTTTTGTATTGTTTATATCTTTTGTTGCTCCACAAATACGCCCAGCTATATTAGAGAGTAGAGCATTAGGTGTTGAATATGTTTGGTTTTCTATCCCAATACTTGTAACATCTTTTGGATTTCATATTGTGATTCCTGCGATTAGGAACTATTTTGAAAATGATATTGTATTTAAAAGAACGGTAGCTGTTGGGGCATTAGCTCCACTAGTTGTCTACTTGGTTTGGGTTATGGCAACTCTAGGGACTATAAATTTATATGGTGGCAATGGTTTTATTGATCTAAGTCATTCAGGTAAAACATTAGCAGAAGCCTATGTAAGTTTAGGGCAAAGGGCTCCATTAGTTTTTATTAGACTTTTTGAGAATTTTGCAATTATTACATCTTTTCTCGGCGTGGCATTAGCATTATTCTCATTTAATCAAGATTTGTATGCTCTAAATTCTAGAAAAAAGCTGATTACTCTGGTCGTTACGCTATTGCCTCCATTATTCTTTGCGATATATTTTGTTAATAGTTTTATAGCAGCTCTGGGATATGCAAGTATTTTTGTGTCTGTGCTTTTGATTGTGCAACCTGCATTAATGGTTTGGGTTATAAGGTCTAAGCAGGGGCAAAATAGTATTATTAGTAAGTTTTATTTATCTTTGATATTATTCTGTGGTGTAGGTATTATTGCGTTGCAATTATTAGTAGCCTTTGGTAGATTACCTCATATATAATTTTATTAACTTTCAAATCTTTTATATTTCTATGAAAAAACCTACTTTTGATTACAAAAAAAGATCACATGTTAGTGGTAGTTATCAATTTGCAAATAACCATAATAACAGAAAACCTGATGTAGCTGAGTTTAGTGTACAAAAACTTCAGCAGTTTCCAGATGAACTAGTTGAAATATTTAATCTAATACAGGCTGTTCGCTGTGATAGGATAAGTCTACAAGAGGAATATAATAAATACAGACTAAAACTAAGTAACGATAGAATGAATCTTGAATCTGAAGTTATAAGAATAAAAAAGCAGTATAATGCTAAGATATCTGCTTTGCAGGAAGAATATAATTCGGTAAAATCTAATTACAACATTGAGTTAGCAAAAATTAGAGAAAGCTAATAATACAAAGTCAGTCGGACAGTCGCGCTTTTTATAAGTGAGGAAAGTCCGGGCTTTATAGAGCAAGATGCCAGATAACGTCTGGGGGGCGTGAGCCTACGGAAAGTGCAACAGAAAGTATACCGCCTTTGTTTAAAAGGTAAGGGTGAAAAGGTGCGGTAAGAGCGCACCGCATTGGTGGCAACACTCAATGGCATTGTAAACCCCATCTAAAGCAAGACCAAATAGCGCTACTAAGATGTTGCTCGCATTGTAGCAGGGTAGGTCGCTTGAGCTTGTTGGCAACAGCAAGTCTAGATAAATGACTGTCTATTACAGAACCCGGCTTATAGACTGACTTTGTATTTTTTTAAAAAAGTGGGAAATTATGCAAGTTATTGACTCTAAACTTTTGGATAGTGATGGTCAGATAAAAGATGATCTTTTAATATCCGAGCTTAAAAGTTTTTATACTAGCGATAAGTTTGGAATTATAGCAGCGTCATTAGAGCTTCTGAAAAGCAAGAGTGCCAAATCAGTACGTCATCCAACCGGTATTAGTTCATTTTTATATGCTATCGAGATGGCATATATGCTTTTTAAAATCAAAGCAGATGAAGAATCAGTATCAGCAGGTATTTTATATGAACTATATAATTTTGGTGATATATCTGATGAAGATGTTGAGCAAGCGACTAATCAGACAGTAGTTAAAATTTTGCAAGGTACTCGCAAAATGTCAGCTATTAGAATGTATCGTTCAGATAATATTTCATTAGAGCAAATAGATACTTTTAGAAAAATGCTTTTGACAATCATAGAAGATGTCAGAATCGTTTTAATTAAGATAGTTGATAAATTATGTACTATAAGGCATCTAAAGTCATTAAATAGTAATACACAAAGAGTTATAGCTAGAGAAACTCTAGATATCTATGCACCATTAGCAAATAGGCTTGGATTAGGGGCTGTTAAGTGGGAGTTAGAAGATAGAGCTTTTTTCTTTTTGAAGCAAGAAGAATATAAAAAGATAGCTAAGAGTCTAGGTTTTACACGTAAAGAAAGAGAAGAGTTTCTTAATCATGTTATCGATGAGTTAAAGCAAATACTTAAGAAATATGGTTTGGATGCGGGCATTCAGGGTAGAGTTAAACATATATATAGTATATATAAAAAGTTTAAAAACAAAGGTTATCAAAATATCAATGAGCTGTACGACATTACAGCGGTTAGGGTTATAACAAATAATGTTGACGAGTGTTATAAGGTACTAGCTGAAGTTAACAATCTATACTCGCCCATTCCTGAAGAATTTAGTGACTATATCGCGAATCCTAAATCTAATGGCTATAAATCTATACATACTGTTGTCAAAGCAGGTCAGCAGAATATTGAGGTTCAAATTAGAACGCACAAAATGCATGAGGAGTCAGAACTTGGCTTTGCTGCGCATTGGCGTTATAAAGAGGGTGTTAAGTTTGATGCATCTTATGAAGCTAGAGTGGCATGGTTAAGATCTCTTCTAGAATGGGAAAAAGAAATCAACGAAGATGATAGTCAAATTACAAAAGAGCTTAATAAGAGGCTTTATGTATTCACACCTGCTAATGAGTTAATTGATTTGGCTGAAGACTCTACAGTTCTTGATTTTGCATATTCAGTACATACAATGGTTGGTCACCGTACTAAAGGTATTAAACTAAATGGTAAGATAGTTCCATTAACAACAAAGTTAAAAACTGGTGACAAAGTTGAGGTTCTGACAGGAAAGGAGCCAAATCCAAGTAAGGATTGGGCCTCAGAGAGTCTAGGATATTTATCTTCTGCTAGGAACAGATCTAGAGTAACTAAATGGTTTAATGAGCAAAACAAAGAAGATAATATAGTTCTGGGCAAAGATAGGCTACTTAAAGAGCTAAAAGGCTATGATCTTAAAGAAATTGATTTTGTAGAAGTAGCAAATAAGTTTAATATGAAAAGTGGCGATAGTTTATTTGTTGCTGTTGAGAGCGGTACTGTTAGAATCAATAGTATTGTTAATCATATAATTGATACGTATTCAGCAGAAGAAAAGCTTGTCAAGAAGCAAAATAGAGCAAATACAGCCAAAACTAAAATATCTAAAGTTCTAGTATCAGGATTTAATGGTATGAAGTATGAAATGGCAAAATGTTGTCAACCAATTTATCCAGATGAAATTGAGGGCTATATGAGTGTCTCAAAGGGAGTCGTTATACATACATCAAGCTGTCCTAACCTAAAACATTTAAAGGAAAAAAGTCCTGAGAAATTTATAGAAGTTAACTGGGATGAAGAGTAGTAATAAAAAAAGAATGAATTATTATTTTCCTCTGTAGTTTCCAGTGTTTTTTGCTTGTTGTAACCAACCATTTTTGATGTAGAAAGTTACTTCATTTGTTGATTTAATTTCGCTACCGTTAGCTGTTTGCCCAGCTATGCTAAGTCTGTTTTCTCCAGGTGTTGGTCTAGCAATTTTCCACTGACCATCTTCGAATGTTGCTGGCATAACAGTTCCATTAATTATAAAAGTTGGCTTGTCATCAGCAGCTATGGCAGGATTTGTCGATATAGCTAGCTTATCTTCTTTGGTGAAAATATTAGCATCATTAGCTGGAGAAGTTATTTGTACGCTTAGATTCCCAGATTGTTGATTCTCTTCTAATACTTCCTTATTTTTTTCAGCTAAACTAGAATTATTCAGTTTAGATATATCATTTTGATTGATTTTTACAGGCTTGCTAGAATTGATATCTTTAGTGGCTTTGGTATCAACAACTGTAGGTTGGCCAACCTCAATAATTTTGTAATCAGTACCATCACTAGGCTTTTCTTCCGAAAATACGACAGTACCACTTTCAGAGCGCCATGAATAAATAGTAGTGTCGTCAGCGGCTTGTGCAAGAAATATAAAGCTAAATCCTGACATAAGAGCAGTTAAAATAATTTTATGAAAGTTAGACATTATTGAAATCTCAAATTTTTGGCTATCTTAAAGTATATATAAAATTGATAATAATCAAAAGCCTAGACAGATTAATTTATCGACCTAGAACTTGACGTCTGAAGAATTCCGAGTCATTGGAAGTAATGATTTTATGATCTTTAGTACTTCCTCTAACAGAGATTGTAACAGGTCCTGGGTTTGGTCTGTTGATTTTCCATACTCCATTTTCAAAGTGAGCTGGATAAGGTATGCCATTCACTACAAATATCGGATGATCTTCCGCAGTTAATGTTGGTTCTAAAACTATAGGTAATTTTTCATTATGCACAAATCTGTTTTCGCCATTTGCAGGAGAAATTACTTTTACTTTTACTGCACCTGATTTATTTGTTTGGGCTTGGCTATCAGTTTGAGTATCATCGGAGTTTAAATATAAGTTGTTTTGTTTTAATGATGCAAGTTGTTGCTCTACGGGTGATTTTTGATGAATTTGGTTCTTGTGTGTTACTCCAACTTTTTCATATTCCTGATCAAAGACAGGGGTAGCTTGAGAGAATACTACTGTACCATTGGGCGCTTTCCATGTGTAGACGAAATCATCTTCACTTGCATATAAAATACTATTAGTGAGAGCTAATAATATTAGTGGATATAAGTATTTTAAATAAATCATAAAACAAATAAATTTTAAAACTTTATATTTACAATTATATATGTTTATACTACATCAATTAAGAAAAAGTTTTACTAATAGTATGATTACATTAAATTATGTTATTTATGATTGTATAGCTAATGCATGTTTACTTGGGTTTGCAGTTTTACTTTATAAGAAAAATAAGTATGCATGGATGTTTGTGTTAGCTAGCCTTATTATAAAGGTCTTTATTTATGGTAAATATGGGATTACAACCTCATTTATCTACTTATCAGCACAGATATTAACAACTGTGGTAGCTGGATATATTTGGCTCAAACAATCTAACTATACTAAACCGACTCAAAAAGTAAGATTGCTAGCGATAGTTGCTAGTTTGATTGTCCTATTATTATGGGTTGGTGTGATGTATAAATATGTTAATCCATATATACTCGATTACGAGTTATTATTTGGATTTGATTATCTATGCTATATGCTAATTGTAATAGGAGCTATATTTGTTGCGTTTAGGTTAGCTATAGGGTTATTATTTTTTTCTGTAGTATTTATTAGCTATGCTGTTAATTATGCAAATTCTGCGATGGTTATTAGTAATGCGCCTCAAAATATAAGAGGTTTTATTCCATATTACTGGGTATCAGCTGTACTTTTGTTCATTGCTGGAGTTACCATTGTAGCAGCATATACAAACGCTAAGAGAAATGTTTAATACAGTTATAGACTGTATACATCAAATCTATTTGTTTTACCTTTAAGTTGAGATGTTGGTTTTTTACCAAAAAGAAAATCAGCATTAATAGGTCTCTTTACAACAGCTTTTTTGGTTTTTTTCGATAAGATAATATTTTTGAGTAAATTTGTGTTAGATTCATCGTTATTAAAGGCAATATCGTGTAAGACTTGCATTCCTTGTTTGACTTTGGCGCTTTTGTTGCGTGGCGGAAACATTGGGTCTATATATATACAGTCAAAAGAAATACTAGTAGTACTTATATATTCATTAGCATCTATATTAATTAGTTCTATTTGATTGGCAGTATCTTTTAAGTTAGGAGTTTGTCTTGCTCTATTGAGTGCATCTGCGAGTAATACGAAAATATAAGAATCTTTCTCTAGTGAAGTTAATCTATGTCCTCTAGCTGCCAGTGTAAATGTATCTCTGCCTAGACCAGTTGTTGTATCTAGAATATTTAGTTTGTCTTTTGAGCGACCCTCAACTGCTTGGACAATACTGCATTTTTTAGTTTTAGGATTTATCCTATTTAGAATTTCGTTACTATTAAAATCTATAAATAACTCTTTATCTTTGTAATGTAGTTTTAGGATATTATCCTCGACATATAAGTACTTATTGTCTTGGTTTGATAAAATATATTCAAATTTAATATCTATAATATTTTCAATATGAGATTTTACTGCTAAATCGTAAACATTCATGATTTCTTTTTCGCTCGTGGATGTGCTTTATCAAAAACACTTGCTAACTGCTGGAAGTTTAAATGTGTGTATATCTGTGTACTAGAAATATCAGCATGACCAAGTAAATCTTTTACAGCAAGTAAGTCTTTGGATGAGTCTAAAACATGGGTAGCAAAAGAGTGGCGTAACATATGAGGATGTATATGTTTAGTTGCATATTTTTGTGCAAAGATCTCAATACGTTTTTGGATTGATCTATTTGTTAAATGCTCACCATTTTGTGAGATAAAGAGATAGTTACATTTTGGATTATAAGCATCTCTGATATTGAGCCATCTGTCTAAATTTGTTAATGTTTTGTTACCAAAGTATGCAATTCGTTCTTTATTGCCTTTACCAATTACACGTATACTTTTTTGATCTATATTGATGTCTTTTAACTCTATTGAAGCTAGCTCACTAAGTCTTATCCCACAACTATATAAAAGATCAAATGATGCAATATCTCGAGCTTCTATATTATTGGTTGGTTTGATATCTAGTAAATATGCTAACTCATCTGTATTTATAGCTTTTGGCAGTTTTTTGCTATTTTTAGGTGCTTTGATACCTGTTGTAGGATTGTTTTGTATAATTTCATTATTTACTAGGAAATTATAAAAGCTTCTAAGAGAACTTAGTTTGCGTTGCAAGGTTGAAGATGAGTTACCTTGAGCGTGAAGCTTCTTAATCCATGCTAGAATATCATTATTTTTTAATTGACTTATATCTTTGTTATTATCAATTGAGTCATTTAATTGTACCAAATCTCTGCGATAATTATCGATGGTTTGTTGTGAATAATTTTTTAGGTAAAGTAAATTGTCAAGAAAACTATTAATGTGTTCAATATTCGTCATTATTTAACTAGATAACTACACATAGTATTACTATTACACCAGAAAGTAAAGAAATTAGCCATAGGCTTTTATGAGTTGATATCTTATAGTTAAAGCTCTCTCCAAGGCTATTTATCTTAAACGCCATAAGAGCGGGCATAATCATCAACAAAACAGCTATTGATAGGCCAACGCAGGTCATAGCATAAATAAATATATCAGGATCCATTTGATTTATTATCAGTGGTATAGCAAAAGTCAAAATTGTTGCTATAGAATATCCAATGACCTTTTTTGTTTTATATAACTTATATGTGTCTAAGTTAAAGTGGAATAAAGATAGATTAACACTTAAGAAGGATGTCATAATAGCGACATAAGTGAAAATATGAAGTACTGCATCAGTTGTAGGGGTTTTTACTTTATCTCCTAAAGTTTTAAGGATGTCACCGATATTGGCTTTATCAACAGGTATATGGTTAAATATCGAGTCCATAAAGCTTACGGGACCATGTAAGGGTAAGACACCTAAGATAGTAAATACCCAAATTATATATAATATAAGAGGGATAATGCTACCAATTATAACTATGCGTTTCATATCTTCGGCATTTTTGCCAAGATAGTCAGAAAGCGCAGGGACTATAATGTGTGATGTAAAAGAGGTTGTAAAAACTGGAATTGCAATAATTAGAGAAACTCCCAAATCAACTGGAGCAACAAAAAGATTAGGGACTTCAATGTAACTATTAAATACTACACATAAAATAACTAGAACTAGTATTTTTAGTATTATAAAAAACCTATTGGCATAATCAACAAACCTTGTTCCTAATACTACAATGCTTCCAAAAATAACTACAAAGATTAAGGATGATATTTTTTCATCAAGATTTGGAAATGATGATGATAATGATGAAGCAGCAGCTGATATATATGCCGTACTAATAAAATACATTAATACTAGGAAGGCTATACTAGCTACAATACCTCCAGCTTTACCAAGATATTTTTCAGCAATAGTTTTAAAGCTACTACCATAAGGCATTGAGCAAGAAATATCTGAGATAACGACAGCAGTATAAGTCATTATACTCCAGATAAGAATTATAAGAATAGATCCAATCACAAAACCAAGTTTAGCAGTTATAATAGGTAGTGCGAGTATTCCTCCTCCTATCATAGTACCTACTATGATCATTATTGATCCTAAAATTTTGATGAAACTATTCTCGGGGTTATTCATATACTACTCTTAACTTAGTGTGCTGGTTGTTGAGATTGATTTGCTTTTTTTTGCATGTATATAGCATCAAAGTTGATTGGTGCTAGATTAAGAGGTAAAAAACCACCTTTAATTATAGACGAATCAATAACTCTTTTTGCGTAAGGGAAAAGAGTATTGGCACAGTATGTATTAAGTACTGATTCAACCTGTTCCTCACCCATACCAGTGATTGTGAATATGCCAGACTGAGTAACTTCAGCTATATAAGCGTTAGATTGCTTATTTTTGGTTGTTACTGTAATTGTTAGGTCAAGTTCAAAAGTCTCATCATTGATTTTCTTTGTGTTTATATCAATATTAAAATCTGAACTAGGATCCCACTGATCTTTAAAACAAGCTGGAGAATTAACTGTTTCTAGTGAAACATCTTTTGTGTACACTTTTTGAATTAAGAAAGAAGGTTGATTTTCATTGTCTTGCATAGTTTTTCCTAAGACTTTACAAATTTATATTTAAGAAATTATAGCAAATTGAAAAAGTTTATATAACTAAATTAGAGTTTTTTTAATTCAAAGAGAATATTTAATGCTTCTATAGGAGTTATAGTATTGACATCTATGTTTTTAAGCTTGGTTTTGAGTGTGTTTTCATCGTCTGCTATTCGTTCAAGTTTGAGATTTTTCTGAGGTTGCTTCGGTGAGCTTGGTTTTGATTGGTTTTTTTCTAAGTCACGTAGATTTTTCTTTGCTGACTCTAAAACATCTGCTGAAATACCTGCTAGCTTAGCTACTTGGATTCCGTAAGATTTTTTAGCAGCACCGGCTATTGCCTTATGCATAAAAAAGATATCATCCTTATATTCTTTTGCTTCAAAGTGTATGTTTTTTATATTTTGATACTGGTTAACTAATTCTGTAAGTTCAAAATAGTGAGTGGCAAAAAGAGTGAATGAGCTTATTTTTGCAAATTTTTCAGCACAAGCTTTCGCAAGAGACAAACCATCAAACGTACTTGTACCTCTACCAATCTCATCCATGATCACTAGTGATTTTTCAGTTGCGTTATTTAGGATATAAGCAGTCTCTGTCATCTCTACCATAAAAGTTGATCTACCACTAGAGATGTCATCTGAAGCACCAATTCTGGTATATATGGTATCTATGTCACAAATGTCTGCATAATTAGCTGGTACAAATGAACCGATATATGCCAGAAAAACAAGCTGAGCAACTTGGCGCATATATGTGGATTTGCCGCCCATGTTGGGTCCAGTTATTATTTCTAGTGTATGAGTGTCTGCAGTTAATAGCGTGTCATTAGGTATAAAAGGTTCATCGATATTTTGCTCAATTGCTAAATGACGAACTTCTTTTATGTCGAGTTTACCAAGTTTATTAAACTTAGGTTGATTTAAGTTTAGTTTGATAGCTCTTTCTGCAAAGTTTGCTAACACATCTATTTTTGCAATACTTACTGCAGTTTCTTGGATTTGACAGTAGTACTCTAGAACTTTATTTAATAGAGTATCGTAGATAAGTTTCTCTCTAGCCAAAGCCTTTTCTTTTGCTGAGAGAATTTTATCTTCAAATGTTTTAAGTTCATCAGTGATGTAGCGTTCACTTGCTTTAAGAGTCTGGCGTCTAATATACTCGGTTGGAACTCTATCTGCGTACTGTTTTGATAGCTCTATGTAATAACCATGTACACGATTGTAGCCAACTTTTAAGGTGTTTATACCTGTTTTTTGTTTTTCTTGTGCTTCAAAGTTAAGTAAAAAACCGTAAGAATTATCTTTTAACCCTTTTAGTTCATCGAGCTCTTGATCAAAGCCTTGTTTGATAACACCTCCATCACGAATGGTCGCCGGAGGATTATCTATAATAGCTTTATCTAATAAGTCTGTGAGTTCATCGATTTGATGAATATGATTATTTATATTTATAATTTCATCTGTATTTTTTTGATTAAGTAAATCTTTAAGTTTAGGTAGTTGTTCAAGGGATGTGTGAAGCGAGACTAAATCTTTGGGTTTTACTGTTCCTAGAGCAACACGTGAAATTATTCTTTCAATATCATTTATGTAAGAGAGGACTTCTTGGATTTTTAGGAAATAATGCTGTTCTTTAAAGGCTTTTATAATATTGTGACGAGAAGATATTTTATTTAGATCTCTAGTAGGATTTTTAAAGTATCTTCTTAAAAGTCGACTTCCTAGACTGGTTTTACATTTATCTATTATGTTTAAGAGACTACTTTTTGAGTTGTTGTCTAATTCTAAGTTAGTTCTACTATTAGCATCTATTTTTAGTGTGTTTTGGTCTTCATCTAAGCAAATATCTGTTATATGTTTGGGTGTGTTTTTTAGTGTACTTGTCAAATAAGCAAGTATTGATCCGATTGCTATTAACTGCTCTTTTTTATAAAGACTTAAAATGTTGTTTGTAAAACTTTTATCAAAGGAATTAGTTATATGTTTTTTTGTTTCAAAATCACTAAAGTACCATTCTTCTAAAACTTTTGTTGGTTTGTCAAAAATATTTTGTTCAGCAAGATCTTGGGAATTGGTTACTATTTCTTGTGGCGAGAGTTTCAAAATTTGGTTTTTTAGTTCAGAGAGGTCTTTTATAGTATTTGTTAAGTATATTTTACCTTGAGTATAGCTTGTGTATGCTATGTGATATTTATCACTTTTTTTATAGATGCTTACTAAGATACTATCTTGATTACTATCTAAAAAAGCTTCTTCTGAAACTGTTGCTGGAGTTATTATTCGTGTTACTTGCCTGTCAACGGGACCTTTCGACGTGTTTGGATCACCTACCTGTTCACATATAGCGATCGAAAGTCCTTTTTTGACAATCTTAGCTATATAGTTTTCAGCAGCATGATAGGGAACTCCAGCCATAGGTATCGATTCACCATTAGACTTACCACGTGCTGTAAGAGTAATATCCAACAGATTTGCAGCCTTTTTCGCATCATCAAAAAAAAGCTCATAAAAGTCACCCATCCTATAAAATAGTAATATATCTGGATATTGAGATTTAATTTTTAGATATTGTTGTATCATAGGTGTGTGATTAGAAGTTTTTTGCATAGCTGTTAATATTCAGATTTCAAAATTTTATGTTTGAGATTATATTATAATTAACTACTATAACAAACCTTCAAAATGATTCGTTGTAGCTTTTTTATTTTGTTAAAATGCTTTAGAATATAATCTAGCTATTTTTACGAATTGATTTGTATTTAGAAAGGAGAAAGTAATGAATTATTTAGACTTTGAGTCAAAGATAAAGGAAATCGAAGATAAAATTACGTCATTATCTCATGTGTATGAAGATGATAAAACAGAAGCTGAAATTAAGAAGCTTGGTAAAAAAAGACTTGAGCTTATGGAGTCAACTTACTCTAAGCTTACAGACTGGCAGGTAGTTCAGCTATCTCGTCATCCAGATAGACCATATTTCAAAGATTTACTATCACTAGTTTTTACGGATTTTCAAGAACTACATGGCGATAGAGCATTTGGTGATGACTTAGCTGTGATTGGTGGTTTAGCAAAATTAAATAATAAGCCTGTCATGGTTATAGGCCAAGAGAAGGGCCGTGATACTAAAAGTAAGATTAAGCATAACTTTGGTATGATGCATCCGGAAGGTTATCGTAAAGCGCTAAGACTTATGAAATTGGCTGAGAAATTCAACATGCCAATCGTTACTTTTATTGATACTCCAGGTGCGTACCCAGGTATCAAAGCCGAAGAGCGTGGTCAGAGTGAAGCAATCGCAAGAAACTTATTAGAGATGAGTGCGCTTAAAGTTCCTGTGGTTTGTATCGTGATTGGCGAAGGTTGTTCTGGTGGGGCGTTAGGTATAGGTGTTGGTGATAGATTACTTATGCTTCAATATAGTTACTTCGCTACTATCTCTCCTGAAGGATGTGCGTCAATTCTACATAAGACAGCTGAAAAGGCGTCTGAAGTTACGCAAATGATGAATATAACTTCAGGTCGTCTTAAAGAGTTAGAAATAGTTGATGCAGTTATTCCAGAGCCGTTAGGTGGAGCGCATAGAGACTATGATACAACAGCTGCTAATATCAGAAAAGCAGTTGCTGCAGAGTTGAAAGTATTGTCAGAAATGACTGTAGAAGAAAGAAATGCTAAAAGATATGATAAATTAATGTCTTTTGGAAGATTCAAAGAAGCTTAATTTTCTCAATTTTAATCTAATTTATTTCAATGCTTCTGAAAAATATAAGATCGCAGGCAGGATTTGGTATTGTAGAATCAATGATTGCTGCTCTGATTTTATTATTTGTTTTATCATCAGGATTTATCTTATTAAACAGTATTCTTGTGAATATAACTCTTGAAAATAGGAAAGATGAGATAGCAACTCTTCTTGATGAAAGAGTGAGTATATATCGTCTTACAGGAGTATTTGATGATTCTAAGACAGATGATGGCATAGAGTTTATAAAAACTGTTGTTTTAGAGAAAGAAAATGATATAAGGCCGGAAGAAAAAAAACAGCCTGTGAATAGATTTAAATCACTAAGTGTATCTGATATCAAAAAAATGGCAGCAAAAGCTGATAAGAAAGCAAAAAAAGACGCTGCTAATAGTGTCGATATTGTATACAAGGTAGTAAATATTGCGGCAATAGATGATCAGATGGGAGTGGCTGATAGGGTCAAAATTATTGAGCGAGATATAAAGGCTGATGGTGTTGAAGAGAGTTAGAAAGTGTGCAGGCTTTAGTTTGCCAGAGCTAATGGTTGCAATGGTTATAGCTGCTATAGTGATGGGTATGGCTGTTGGAATATATATTGATATGAAAAAGCAATATATAAGGCTCAGTGATAAACATAGAATAAACTCTGATCAACTATTGATTAAGCAAATTTTCTATAATGCAATCGGACAAGCAGGCTTTACAACTAAATATGGAGACATATATCAACAGCTTGTGGATAACTCAGGGGATAACTTTGGAGATATCTTTGGGAAAATGGGTATAGTTACAATTGGTAAGTCACCTGCGCAAAGTTTTGAAAGCCTTCCTAAAGGATTAAGTATGCCTGTTGAGCTATGTAAGGAACGAATGCTAAATGATGAAGCTCTCAGAGATATGAATATTGACGAGGACATTCACTGTGTACAGCCTGAGAGTGATTTTTTAATGATTCAAAGAAGTAGCTTAGATTCCACTTTAAAGTCAAATTCATCAAATAATATTTTTAAAGTAAATGAATTTCAAAAGGATACATTGCCTGAAAAAGACCTTTCTATGAATGATTACTTAGTATTATGTAACTCATATGAATGTGATCTTGTTAAAGTTGGTGCTGTTACGTATGATTTTGTTTCTACGACTAAGCGTGTAGAAAGTAAATTTAAAATTGGTGATTACGTTGGTAAGTATATATTAGAGGTATTCTTTGTTGCATCTACTAATAAAAAAGACAAAGATGGTAATGAAATATACTCACTGTATGAATATGTGAAGCAAAATGCAGACGATTCACAAATATATGAATTAATAAGTGATGTGACTGATTTAAAGATTGAGTATGTTTTAAATTCAGATATTCAACAAGGAAATGCTAAAATAGACTGGAAGTCATTGAAAAAAGAGCTTGTGAATATAAAAAGTGACTCGACTGCTGCACTTAAAATCTCTTTTAAAGTGGCCGGTCAAGAAACAAGTAAAATTTATCTATTAGGCCAAGATTAGGTGGGTATATGAGAAATAGATTAAGCCCAAATATGAATGGTTCAGCATTGTTAATGGCCTTAATACTTTCATTTGTGATTATGATAATGCTTGGAGGTCTTTTATACACATTCAAGATGGGGATGTTAACTACCAAGAGTATTATCAGAAATAGTAGTGATAAAGTTCTAGGAGAGACATATCTTTCTAAGGCAAAGGATGATATTAATTTCACAAAATCTAGTGAGTTTGAAATTGGCAAGAGTAAATTTGAAATAACTGTCGATGACGATGATATATCATCATTCTATCCAGCTATGACAAATGCTGAATTATTTCAGTCACAGGAATACAAAAGTTATGATGTTATATATAAAGCTTTTAATCAAGGAACGAAAGTAGATTTAACAGAGAGAATTATTTATAACGCGCTTGCAGCTAATACGTATCAAAACTTTGATGGTGATTATACCCCAATAAATGTTCCAATGATAAATCCAGACTCAGTGACTAATTATCAAGCTAGAAGTTATCGTCTAAAGAGTGATGGTAGTATTGAAGATTCACCAAAAGGGTTTATTGGGTTTGTAGAAAAGCAAAATAAGCAATTGAATATCTTTACAGATAAGGCAAAAATAGGAGTGCCAATTCCAGATAGTATGGGGACTGACTATAAAGTTAGGATAGGTTGGAACCTTGAAAAAGGGAAATGGACTTTATATTTGTTGTTATATGATACTGATAAATTGTTTACATCAAATATAGAATTAGAAAAATTGCTTAGTGACGATGTGAAAGGGCTTGAGAAAGACAATAAAGCAATAGGTGAAGAAATTGGAAATTGGCAAGCAGTTTTGGTTGGTAATGGAAAGGGTCGATCCTCATCAGGAGCACAATTTGTAAAAGATAATATACTTGGGGTAGTTTGGTATTTTGACAATAATGATGGTGCTCCAGAAATAATGTTGGTAAGAAAAGATAGTCAGAAAAAAGGTAATAGACAGGTCTTAGAGGTTTATTATTCAGAATATTCTACAACAAATAAGAGTTATATACTTAAGTTAGCAGAGAAAATTAACTTTAAAGGCGATTTGGATGAGGATAATATAAAGCTTCTAGTACCTGATATGTCAAATAATTTAGAAGCTAATATGGTTTTAATATTTCATCCTAATAACCAAAGTAAAACTCTTATGGGAATAAGTGATTTTAATTTTAATGGAGATCATAGGGTCGGTAAAAGTCTAGATACATATATAGATGGTGAAAGCTTTGGCAAACCTGTTATAGTTTCTAAATCTGATGAGTCGATGTATATCATAACGTATGAACCAAATAAACTTCATAGATATGAATATCAAAAAGGTTTTGGTAGTTTTGTTAGTTTAGATTTTGGTTCTAATGGTTTGGAAAAAGAGTTTAATTTTGAAGATAATGATAATCTAAATGTTGTAGTAGGGCTTCCTAAGAAAAAAAAGAATAAGCCTAAAAGGCTTGGTGGAGACAAAAGTAAGAATACGGAAGATCAGGATGATAATGGTATCCAGCTAGTTATACCTAAGTTTGGTTATCTGTTTGTATTTACACCAGATAAAGTTATGCAACTTAATTATGATTTTGATGTACTTCAAGAGGTTGATTTAGGACCTCAATCTCCTCAGATTCTTGCTGATTTTGATGCTGTCAAAAATACTGTTAACAAAATATATATTCAATCAGAAGCTTTGGACTTTAAAGCACAAGAAATGAAAGATGAAATAGGTGATGAAGCACAACCTGAAGATAAGTCAGAAGTTAATGATAAGTCAAATAAATCTAGGAGTAGGTCAAAATCTATTTCTGAAAGAAAAAAAGAGCAAGCAAACAGAGGTAAGAAAGCTGAAGATGAGGTAGAACCTGCCGCTCCAGTTTATTTGGAGAGTAAATATCTTTATCCGTTAGGAATTGTTAAGGAAGTTAAAATATGAGCATGCTAGAAAATATAAATACAGAAAAAAGGAATCCAAGGAGCTTTAATCTTGATTCGATGTCAGTCCAGGAATCTGTGAATTTAATGATAGATGAAGAGTATGGTGTGATTGAAGCATTAAAAGAGCAAAGTTTAAACATTGCTAGGATAGTCGAGGTTACATCACAAGCTTTGAAAAAAGGTGGTAGGATAATATATATAGGCGCCGGAACAAGTGGTCGATTAGGAATACTCGACGCTGTTGAGTGTCCACCAACATTTAGTGTTGATTATAACACTATTATTGGATTAATCGCAGGTGGCGAAAAAGCTTTTATTCAAGCTCAAGAGGGTGCAGAGGATAATCCTGATTTTGGTAAAGCAGATTTACTAAAAATAGATTTGACAGATAAAGATGTTGTAATAGGTATCGCAGCTAGTGGAAGAACACCTTATGTTATAGGGGCTCTTGAATACGCAAATTCTATCGATGCTACTACTATTGCGATTAGCTGTACTAAGCAAGCTAAGATATCTAGTTATACTGATTATAATGTCGAGGCAGTACCTGGTCCTGAAGTTTTGACTGGATCAACTAGGCTTAAGGCGGGAACAACACAAAAACTTATTTTAAACATAATATCAACGTTATCTATGGTATCGGTTGGCAAGGTGTATCAAAATTTGATGGTTGATGTTAAACCAACCAACGAAAAGTTAGTTGAGCGCTCTAAGAATATTATTTGTGAGGCAACAGGAGTTGATTATGTGACAGCCCAAGATTTTTATATGAAAGCTAATAAGTCTGTAAAAGTCGCGATTGCAATGATATTAAATGATTGTGATTATGAACAAGCTTTGGCAATATTAAAGAAGAATAATAACTTTATAAAGAGTTAATATGAGATTGTTTATATTATTTGTTTTAGCATTAGTAAGTTTAGATGGATACTCTGCTGTTTATGAGTTGCATAAAAATGGGGTGCCTGAGTTTACCAATACTCCATCAAAAGGAGCAACTAAATTAGACTTAGCTAATGACAATGTTACTGTGGTAAATGCAGACGACATTCCAAAGCAAATTGTGTGGCGTAATAGCCAGCAACAGCAGGGTTATGCAAACTATTCACAACCTTATCAAGATACACTGCAGTCTGCTTTTCCTGAAGAATTTACGGATAATTATTTTGATTTTTACGGCAGAGATTATCAATATCATAGTCTAATGGCATCAAATATGGGCCAAAGTATGTATTCTGAAAATGGAGCTAATAATAGACGTTTGCGGAGTAGCTACTAAATACCATGAAACTCTAAAGTTTAGATATTAAAAAATTATTTTAATTGTTCCAGAGATGTATTTGCTGCTTGCTTAGTTGGATTGTGAGGATAAATCATATTTAAAACTATCTTCAACGTTGAGCCCTGAGCTAATATTGATAATATCACGACAGTATAAGTCATACTGACTATAACATGACCCTCATCAGGTAGTGATAATGCTAGAGCTAGGGATATTCCACCCCGGACTCCAGACCATGCAACAAGTATATTATCCCTAGCAGATGCTCTGGAGAGTTTTTTATCTATAACGGTTATAGGGATTGAAATGCTGATTAATCTAGCAAATGTAACTATAAATATACCTGCAGCACCCACCCAGAAAGCACCATGATCAAAAGGTATACTAGTCAGTTCAAGACCTATCAGTATGAATAGAAATGAGTTCAGCATATTGTCAATAATCATCCAAAACTTATCAATTTTTTCTACCTGGTTTGGGTGAGTTTTCTTGCGATCAGAAAGGCTGTTACCTATAACTAGGCCAGCAACAACCATGGCAATTGGTCCTGATACATGCAGGCTATGAGCTATTACATAGCCCATACTAGCTATTGCTAGTGTTACAAATATGGAAGTTTCTGAGTCATCATTTGTTTTTAGGAAGATTAAAGCTACTTTTGCAAATATATAACCAAGTAGTATTCCTCCACCTGCTTCAATACCAATCTGTTTGGTAATAACCCAAATATAGTTAACACCAGGGCTAGTTATTCCTTGACCGAAGTCTCCTCCACTACCAAAAAATACAATGTTTGAAAGTATTACAAATAATACAATACCAGTAGCATCATTAAATAATGATTCACCTACCACACGCGTTTTGAGATGTTTAGGAATTGACTTATTGCCGGCAAGGGTACTAATGACTGCTATTGGGTCCGTAGGTGAAATAAGTGCGCCAAACACCAAACAGTATCCAAAGCTTATATCAAATCCAACTAACAAGCAGAATCCATAGATTAGAATGGCTGTTGTTAGAGCAGACAAAATTAAACCAATACTGGCAAGTCCAAATATAGCTTTCAGCTCTTTTTTTAGATCAATCATATTGAAATGCAAAGCATTTGCGAACAACAGGAAAGACAGCATTCCATCTAAGACTGTTTTTTTGAAGTCAAAACTAGATAGAGCAACTACTAAAAAGTTCGATGGACTAAGAAAAGATGCACATAGTGCCGAAAAGGTTATTGATAGTATAGTTAGTCCTATTGCTTTTGGTAGTTTCAGAAATTTTGTATTGATGTAACTCATCAATGCAGCTACAACAGTAAGCAAACTAAATAAAAAAAACTCACTCATATTATTCCCCTACAGTCCACAGCTATATTCCCAGCTACAGGCCTTTGATAATTCTTCTAAAATATTGCCATGAATAAAAGCATGGCGATCTAATTTGTCGAAAGGTACATTATTAAACATAAAGCTGTTTGTTTCATTTTCTAGTGCTGAAACTTTTTTTTCATCAGCTTTTGTCATTTTTTCAAACTCTTGCTGTGTTAAGTGTATACAAGGTTGGCACTCAAGACTATGATAAAACGTTTTAAAAGGCAGGTTTTTAGTTAATTCTAAAATATTATCATGATTTAGATCCAATAAAGGGTATTCTAGTGATCTATAGTCATATTTTTCCTCTTCTTCTAGGTTTCTCAAAAGCTGTGAAACCTTTGATAAGTCTTTTCGGTGACTCAGAAGTATAGTAGCTTCAGCATCAGGATCAATTTCATCAATTTTGTTTAACAATGTGATACCTTTTAGGAAGCCGGCACACCAACTGAACTGTTGTGAAGGAAACTGTTTACGTGCTTCGACTAGTTCTTGAAAAGTATTTTCTGATTTTAGGTGATAAAATTCTATAGCTTCATTTTTGAGCCATGTGAATACATTCTCTAAATATTTATCCCAATTATCAGCAGCAAAACCAGTATCTACGGATAGTACACAAAAGTTATTGTGTAAATTTTTCTTTGCCCAACATATAAGAGCCAAAGAATGGATGCTATAGTTAGCTATAATTACATTATCTAACCTTTGCATTTTTACATTCCTATTAAATCTTTAATTTCTCTAAGTTTACTCATAGCTAAAGGACGCATTTTCTCTGCGCCTCGATTGAGAATATCATCTACAACTTTCGAGTTATTGATATAGTAATCATATTTCTCTCTAGCGTCTGTCAAATATTCATTTATTTTTTCAAAGAGTATTTGTTTGGCATCTCCCCAACCTAACCCACCAGCTAAATATTTTTCTTCTAGAGAAGAGACTTCAGCTGTGTTAGCGATACTTTTATATATTGCAAAGACAGTACAGTTTTTTGGATCTTTTCTTTCTTCAGGTGTTTGGGAGTTTGTGATGATTTTCATAACCTGTTTTCTAAGCTTTTTCTCTGTGGAGAATATAGGTATGGTATTATCATAACTCTTTGACATTTTGCGACCATCTAAACCAAGTATTGTTTGACTGTCTTCATTCGTTAGAGCTTGAGGTGCTTTTAATATTTGTTTTTTGTATATATGGTTAAATCTATTTGCAATATCACGGGCTATTTCTATATGTTGGATTTGATCTTTTCCTACTGGAACTAAATCTGCATCAAACATCATAATATCTGCAGCCATAAGTACAGGGTAGTTAAACAGCCCCATAGTTATGCCTTTATCAGGATCAGCATTTTCTTCTTGAATATTTTGGTCTACTAATGCTTTGTATGCATGAGCACGATTCAATAAGCCTTTAGCAGTAGTTGTACTGATAATCCATGTTAGCTCCATTATTTCGGGTATGTCTGATTGACGATAAAAAGAAGCTTTTGTAGGATCAAGTCCTAGAGCTAACCATGAAGAAGCTATTTCATATATATATTGTTGGCGTAGTTTTTTATCCCAAAGCTTTATTAATGAGTGTTGATCAGCTATGAAATACATACAATTGTATTCATCACTTTGAGACATTTCTATTGCAGGCTTAATGGCGCCTATATAATTTCCTAGATGTGGTGTGCCAGAAGGAGTTATGCCTGTAAGAACTATTTTTTTAGACATTATAGATATTTAATTACTTGGTATAATAGTCTGTTAATTTTATCATATAAGAAGTTTATTTACTCTATCGCTATAAAATAAAGTTAACTAAACTAAAGGCATTAAAACTGATGAAATATAATAGAAACAGATTTAAGAATAAACTTTTTAGTTACCATACTCACAGTTAGCAATATAAGTTCCATTTTGCTCAGCTACATATATTTCAGCACGAGTATATTTAGTAGTATCCATTTTTGTAGGACAAGTTACAGGAGCTTTACCTGATTCTTCATACCATGTTATTTTTGGTGATACAGTTATACTTGTTCCAATAGGAGCTTTAGCAGAAGTAGTACCCGGTCTCTTATCAGTAGTTGGAGCTATATAGCCTTGTGTATATACGCTACCTTCAGGACCTGAGAAAGTTATGCCATCAAAACCTGTCGCTGGGCTGTTATTATGTACTAAAACAGTTGCTTCTTTAGGAAGTTCTCTTTCATTAGGAATCTTATCACATTTGTTACTATCTAAAGCACAAGGAGACATGTAGTAACCAAAGTCTCCTATGCCGTGAGCCGGATATTTGATCGAACCTATGTTGTATGCTTCTGGGTCATAATCAACATTTAAAGACCAACCCATAAAACCAGCGAATTTAGTATCTTTAGGAATGTTTCCTAGATTATCATATACTGACTTCATAGCATCATAAGTTTGTAAGGCCGAAGACTCTGGAGGAGTTTTACCACCATCAAAATGAGGGAAGTATACTGTAGCGGCTCCGCCACCCTGAGCAGCTGTAGGATAGCCTATAACTATTTTAGCTGTTTTCGCTCCAATATAATCTTTAGTAAGTGTGTATGCATCTTGAATAAAATCAGGATTTTGCTCAGGTGCAGTGTTGTAGTTCTGTACATATATATAATCAACTAAGTTTAAGACTTTATTGGTGGCATTAAATAATGGAGCATAAAATTCATCATTACCGGTTGAGACTAGTTTATCATTATTAATCTGAGGAGCTATTACTACTAACTTTGAACTATCGATATCTTTTATATTTGTAATTACATCTTTTAGGTATGTACCATTGTTTGTTGCTGTTTCTGGTATTTCAATATCAAAATCGATACCATCTAATCCATATTTATTTAGGAAGTTAACTATATTTTGAGCAAGTCCTTTAGCATCAGAACCATTGGGGTTATAAGTATTAACATTACTTTGTCCACCAACTGATACTACAACTTTTAATCCGGCATCTTTTGCTTCTTGGATTTTTTTAGCTGCAAGAGCTTCATAGTCACTTTTAAACGATATATTATTGTTCGCATCTATTGTGGCAAATGCTACAACAGCCTCGTTATAACCATCTTTAGCAACTTGAGATAAGTCCACACTATCAGCAGAGCTCATGGCGGTAATATCTAAATACCCAGCCATTACTCTATCATCAGAATTTGCAGAACTAGCAGTTGCTGGAGTAGAAGTATTAGCAAAAGCTATAGCTGATGATGCTATAAGTATACTTGTTATAATTGTTTTTTTTATCATTGTGATCTTTCCCTTTTGTTATGTATATTAAAAAAAAGCTTTATACATCACAATTATAATTACGAGGATATCTATTTTTATATAGACAATAATGCATAGCTGTTATGCATATTTGCTAGAGATTGATATCTTTGTTTTATAGTATTAAAAAAAAATGAATATTAATACATAGTCAATATTGGAAAGAAATAGATAAAACTTCTATAAAAAATATAACAATTTGAAAGCGTGTAGAGAAAAAATGGAGCGGGAAACGAGGCTCGAACTCGCGACCCCAACCTTGGCAAGGTTGTGCTCTACCACTGAGCTATTCCCGCTTGAAACTATGGCACACCCAAAGGGATTCGAACCCCTAACCGCTCGGTTCGTAGCCGAGTACTCTATCCAGTTGAGCTATGGGTGCAAAAGTTGAAGAATATTATATGCAAAAAATATTAGTTAGTCAAGTTTGTGATGTTATTAATTGTCTCAATTAATTTATCTTCTAACTCTTGATCGCTCAGGCTAGTATTGTCTATTACGAAGTTGGCAATTTTTTCTCTTTCATTATCAGATATCTGTAGATTAATGAAAGCAACCGCTTGTTGTCTGCTTTTGCCATCACGCTCCATTAGTCTTCTGATTCTGGTTTCAAGATCGGCCTTAATTACAATTACATTTTTCAAGTAATCGTAGTGACGAAAGTTATATGGACCAAGTAGGGGGATGTCGACAATAGTCATAACAGTATCGGATTCTTTTACTTGTTTCTTGATTTCTCTGTTAATAACAGGGTGAAGATAATCTTCAAGCCATTTTTTAGCTTCTTTGGATTCTGTAATAATTGCTCTGAGCATAGCTCTGTTTATTTGCTTATTCATTACAATATCACTGCCAAATTTTTCGGCTATTTTTTTAATTACAGAAGGTTTTTTGGTAATTTCTCTGCTTATTGTGTCTGCACATACAACATTTAAATTCATTTTTTCTTTTAAAATTTTTGTTGCTGTTGATTTGCCACTAGCTATACCACCAGTTATACCAATTGGATAAGTTTGTATCACGCTCATCTACGCCTTCATTATAAAAAATTATTTGAGCACAGATTTTAATATTTTTTTCTAAGAAAGTCATACATTTTTTTGATTAAAATCCATTTTAAACTTAAAATAACTATATTTTTACTGAAAATAATTATGATTTTGTGTCTATTGAAAATATAATTCTAAAAAAAATAAAGTCTAGCAGCAATCCATTTTTATTTAGAGATTTTATGCAGCTGGCTTTATATTATCCTGAGCTTGGTTATTATTCGGGTTCGAAAGAAAAAATATCTTCATCTGGAGATTTTATCACTGCGACATCTCAAACATCTTTATTTGCGCGTACATTAGCAAGACAATTTGCATTAGTTCTGTCTGAATTGGGTAGTGATTGTAATATTATAGAGTTTGGTGCTGGTAATGGTAAATTTGCTACTGACTGTATGCGAGAGCTTAGTGATTTAGGGGTTCTGCCTCAAAAATATATAATAATTGAATTAAGTAATGACTTGAAGTCCAGACAGCAAGAGAGCATAAGGAAAAATATTCCAGAACTATATGACAGATTTGAGTGGTTTGCAGAGCTTCCTCAATATAAGCTTAAAGCTGTAATTTTTGCCAATGAGGTTTTAGATGCAATGCCAGTGGATATTTTTAGAGTCCAGGATAGTCAATTAATACAGCAAGGTGTGGATTTTGTTAATGGTAAATTTGAACTTGTTGATGTACCCGAAAATGATGCTCGGTTTAACTATGAACTAAATAAGATTAAAAGTGATGGAGTGATTTTTGAGGATGGTTATGTAAGTGAAATTAATACTTGGATACGTCCATGGGTCAAATCTTTGTGCGCTACTTTAGATAGAGGGATGGTGTTCTTATGTGATTATGGCTATCACAGAGATTTATACTATTCAAAAGAAAGAAGCATGGGGACTTTGGCTTGTTACTATCAGCATAAAGTTAATTTTGATCCATTTATAAATATAGGACAACAAGATATTACTGCGCATGTTGACTTTACAGCTGTTGCTGAGGCAGCTGTGGAGAGCGGTTTTCAACTTGATGGTTATATGACACAAGCAAACTTTTTAAAAAGAGCTAGTGTTGTTGATGTTTTTGAAGATGTCTTTAAGAACCTTAATTCCAAAGATCAATTAAGATATGCTAATGATATTAAAGAACTTCTACTCAATGACAAGCTTGCAGAAGTATTTAAGGTGATTGGCTTTTCTGTCAATTTTGATTATGTATTAGATTCGTTTGATAATGAGGATAATATTGACTTTCTGCTTTAAAATCGAAAGGTTTGAAGTAAATATTAGATGAGTTAAAAGGTTGACTACGAGTTTTTGGAGTTCTGTATCTGTAAGGGGTGGCTATTAAACACCCAACTGTTCTGTTATATGGTTGATGTTATTTATAGATTAACTTATAATCGAGTGGTTAAGTTTTATTTTCGTTAATATTCGATTAATTCGGAGGATAAAGGATGTCGGATTTCACTAAAGATATTGATGTTTTAGAAACCCAAGAGTGGCTTGAGGCTTTTGAAGATGTCATTAAAAGAGAGGGTGCTGATAGAGCTAAGTTTTTATTTGAACAACTACTTAGTAAGGGTACTGAACTTGGAATAGAGAGTGCTTACTCAACAGCAAAAGTTAAGAGATATATAAACTCTATAGATGTTTCTGAACAACCAAGTTATCCTGGTGATATGGAAATTGAGCAAAGAATCGAAGCTATCAATAGATGGAACTCTGCTGTAATAGTTGCATCCGCTAACAAGAGAGAGGGTTCTATTGGAGGTCATATTGGTACTGGTGCTGGTGCTATGACTTTATATGAAGTTGGTTTCAATCATTTTTGGAAAGCTCCAAATGAGAATCATGCTGGTGATTTGATTTTCTACCAAGGACACCTTTCTCCAATTGTATATGCTCGTTCGTATCTGGAAGGTAGAATTACTAAACAGCAACTAGAGAATTTTAGAAGACAAGCTTTTGATAAAGAGAATGCTGTTTCTTCTTATCCGCACCCATATTTACAGCCTACGTATTGGCAGTTCCCAACAGTATCAATGGGTCTCGGTCCACTGCAAGCTATTTATCAGGCTAGATTTATGAAGTATCTTGAGGCTAGAGGTTTGGCTGAAACTTCTGATCGTCGTGTTTGGGCATTCTGTGGCGATGGTGAGATGGATGAGCCGGAGTCAATTGGTTCTATCACTAGAGCAGGGCGCGAAGGTTTAGATAACTTAATTTTTGTAGTTAACTGTAACTTACAAAGATTAGATGGTCTTGTAAATGGTAATGGCAATATCGTTGAAGAACTAGCAGATGTATTCGCTGGCGCTGGCTGGAATGTTATCAAAGTATTGTGGAGTAGTGATTGGGATAGGTTACTACAAGATCAAAAAGGCGGCAAAAAGCTTGCTCAAAGGTTGAGTGAACTAAATGATGGTCAATTCCATACAATCAAGGCTCATGGTGGTGCTGAGTGTCGTCGAGTAGTATTTAGTGGTGACGAAGATCTTGAAGCCTTGGCTAAGGATATGACAGACGATGATATCCAGGCATTGCGTCGAGGAGGACATGATCCTGTCAAGATATATGCAGCATATAAAAAAGCTGTTGAGCAATCAAATGGTAAACCAACACTTATCTTACCTATGACTGTTAAAGGTTATGGCTTAGGAGAGTGGGGCGAGTCTAAGAATATTGCTCATAATGTTAAAAAACTTGATACAGATGCTCTTGAGCATATCAAGAATAGATTTGATGTCCCTGCAACTAAAGAAGATGTAGAGAATTATAAGCTTGTTTCATTGCCAGAAGATTCTCCAGAAATGAAATATCTTCACTCTAAGAGAAAAGATTTGGGTGGATATATTCCTAAGAGATTAGAAAATAATGAAGCGCTAGAAATTCCAAGTGTTCAAGACTTTGCTAAAAACTTATTAGATGATAGTGGCGATAGAGAGTTCTCTACTACTACTGCTTTCGTGAGAATATTATCTCATTTAGCAAAAGATAAGAAGTTAGGTAAGCATATTGTCCCAATCACTGTGGATGAGTCGCGTACTTTTGGTATGGAAGGTTTGTTTAGACAATTAGGTATCTATAATCCTAAAGGTCAACAATATGTACCAGAAGATAAGCAACAGGTAATGTTCTATAAAGAAGCCAAAGATGGTCAGATCCTACAAGAAGGTATCAACGAGCAAGGTGGATTCTGTTCGTGGATAGCAGCAGCTACTTCTTATAGTGTACATAAAGTGCCAATGATTCCTTTCATGATTTACTACTCTATGTTTGGTTTCCAAAGATTTGGAGATCTTGCATGGGCAGCTGGTGACTCTATGGCAAAAGGTTTTGTGATAGGTGGTACATCTGGTCGTACAACTCTAAATGGTGAAGGTTTACAACATGAAGATGGTCACAGCCATATCCAAGCTGGTCTTATTCCTAACTGTATCTCTTATGACCCTACTTATGCTTATGAGTTAGCTGTGATTCTTGGCGAAGGGATGAATAGAATGTATGTTAGAGGTGAGCATGTTTACTACTATATTACTGTGATGAATGAGAATTATTCTCACAGAGCTATGCCAGAAGGTTGTGAAGAAGGTATCATTAAGGGCTTATATAAGCTTGAAGATACTAAGCCAGCTGATAAGCATGTACAGTTGCTAGGCTCAGGCTCTATATTGAGAGAAGTTGAAGCAGCTGCTAAGATGCTGAAAGATGAGTATGGTATTACTTCAAATGTATGGAGTATGACTTCTGCTAATGAACTTCATAGAGAAGCTAAAAAAGTAGCAAGAGAAAATATGCTTCATCCAGATGCTGAGAGAAAAGAAAGTTATATTGAGAAATGCTTGAAGAATGAGCAAGGTCCTGTGATCGCTTCTACTGATTATATCAAGCTATACACAGATCAGCTAAGAGAATTTATACCACAGACTTATGTTAACTTAGGTACTGATGGTTTTGGTAGATCTGATACTCGCGAAGCTCTAAGAAGCTTCTTTGAGGTTGATAGATATCACGTGGTTGTTGCATCTTTATATGCTTTATCACTTGATGGTAAAGTTAAAGCTAGTGAAGTTAAAGAAGCAATTAAAAAATACAATATAGACCCAGAGCGCGTAGCTCCATTATATAGCTAATCGGTAAGGAGATATAAATGTCTGTAGAGATAGTTAAGGTTCCTGATATTGGGGATTATGATAGTGTTGATGTGATTGAAGTGAATGTTGCTGAAGGTGATGTTATCGCTGAAGAAGATTCTTTAATCACATTAGAAACTGATAAAGCTAGTATGGAGGTTCCGTCTCCAGTAGCTGGAAAAATTGTTAAACTAACTGTAAAAGTTGGTGATAAGGTGGCTGAGGGTTCGGCAATTATGGAAGTCGAAGTTGAAGGTCAAGCGTCAGCAGAAAAGCTTAAGCAAGAAGCAGCTGCACCTGCAGCGCCTGTAAGCCAACAATCTTCACAAACTGTAGATGTCAAAGTCCCAGATATTGGTGACTATGATGCTGCTGAAATTATTGAGATAGCTGTTAAAGTTGGTGATGAGATTGCTGAAGAAGACTCTTTAATTACTTTAGAAACAGATAAAGCTAGTATGGAAGTACCATCATCTGCTGCCGGTAAGATTACTGAAATAGCTGTTAAAGTTGGCGATAAAGTCGGTGAGGGTGATCTAATACTTAAGGTTGCTAGTGCATCTGACTCAGCATCTGCTCAAGAACAGGCTCCTCAAGAAGCACCTGTGTCAGCATCAGGACAGATTGTAGATGTTGAAGTTCCAGATATCGGTGATTATGATAGTGTTGATGTGATTGAAGTGGCTGTAGCTGTTGGTGATAAGGTGGAAGAAGAAGACTCTTTAATTACTTTAGAGACAGACAAAGCTAGTATGGAAGTTCCATCTCCTGTGGCTGGAGAAGTTACAGAAGTTATCACAAAAGTAGGTGATAAAGTTGCTCAAGGTACTCTAATTCTTAAAGTCAAAACACAAGGTTCAGCTCCTGCTGCAGCTCCTAGTCAAGCGGCTAAATCTGAAGCGCCTAAGCAAGAATCGGTAAAACCAGCTCCTGCACCAGTAGCGCAAAGTAGCGTAAATGA
The DNA here is from genome assembly GCF_007923265.1 of Francisella salimarina. Taxonomy (NCBI): domain Bacteria; kingdom Pseudomonadati; phylum Pseudomonadota; class Gammaproteobacteria; order Thiotrichales; family Francisellaceae; genus Francisella; species Francisella salimarina. The sequence continues at coordinate 236,338 of NZ_VOJA01000001.1, read as the reverse complement.
GTATGCGGTAGATAACTCTAATGCTCACGCTTCACCAGCTGTTAGAAAACTAGCCAGAATCTTGAATGTTGATTTAAGTAAGGTCAAAGCAACTGGTCGTAAGGGTCGTGTAACGAAAGAAGACTGTTATAATTATATCAAGCATGCTGTAACACAGGTCCAGACTGGTAAAGTTGCTGCAAGTGGAAGTGGTTTGGATCTTTTAGATGATCCAGTTGTTGATTTCTCTAAATTTGGTGAGATTGAAACTCAGCCTCTAACTCGCATCAATAAAATCAGTGCGAAAAACTTACATAGAAACTGGGTAAAAATCCCTCATGTAACTTTCTACGATGATGCGGATGTTACAGATCTTGAAGAGTTTAGAAAAGCTAAAAAAGGTTTTGCTGAGAAAATGGGTGTTAAGATTACTCCATTATCATTCTTGGTAAAAGCTGCTGCTGTGGCTCTACAAGAGTTCCCAAGAATGAACAGCTCATTATCAAATGATGGTGAGAATTTAATATTGAAGAAATATTACAATATTGGTTTTGCTGCAGATACTCCAGCTGGTCTTATGGTTCCAGTTATCAAGGATGCTGATAAGAAAGGTATTATAGAAATATCAAAAGATATTATGGAACTAGCTGGTAAGGCTCGTGATGGTAAATTGGGATCTAAGGATATGTCTGGTGCTACATTTACTATTTCAAGTATCGGAGTGTTAGGTACTACAGCATTTACACCAATTATAAATATGCCTGAAGTTGCTATTATGGGTGTATCTAAGACAGCTGTTAAGCCAATTTGGAATGGTAAAGAATTTGAACCTAGAACTATGTTGCCACTATCTATGTCAGCAGATCATAGGGTTATTGATGGTGCACTAGCTGCTAAGTTCTTGACAAGATATAGTCAGATTTTATCTGATTTACGTGAAATCATAATGTAAATACGGAGTTTTAAAATGAGTGATATTAAAACACAATTAGTAGTGCTAGGTAGTGGTCCTGGTGGGTATAGTGCGGCATTTAGGGCTGCAGATTTAGGTCTAGAAGTGGTTTTGGTTGAGAGATATGCTGAGATTGGAGGTGTGTGCCTAAATGTTGGGTGTATCCCTTCAAAAGCTATGTTGCATATTGCTAAAGTTATCAATGAAGCTCGCCACTTAGAGTCTCTAGGTATAATCGAGATGGGTGGTCTTAATATTAATAGAGAAAATCTATTGAAATATAAAGATGGTGTGATCGGTAAGCTTACTGGTGGTCTAAAAGGCATGGCTCAGATGCGTAAAGTAAAAATCGTACAGGGTTATGGTAAATTTACTTCTGATAAAGAGTTGGCTGTAGAAGCTGCAGATGGTAAGGTTACAAAAATTGCATTTGATAATTGTATTATCGCTGCTGGGTCAAGTGTTATAAACTTACCGTTTGTGCCTGAAGATGACAGAATTATCGACTCTACTGGTGCTCTTGAGATGAAAGAGATCCCTGAAACTATGCTTGTAGTGGGTGGTGGTATCATCGGTCTTGAGATGGCGCAAGTTTACTCTGAACTTGGTACAAAGATCACTGTAGTGGAATTTGCTGATCAACTTATGAATGGTGTGGATAAGGACTTGGTTAAAGCATACCAAAAAGTGAATAGTCAGTATGATGTTCGCTTGAAAACAGGTGTTACAGCTATGGAAGCTAAAAAAGATGGTATCTATGTAACTATGGAAGGTGATCATCCAGCAAAAGATGAGCGTTATGATAGGGTTCTTATGGCTATAGGTCGTAAGCCTAACGGTAAGCTTATCGATGCTGAGAAAGCTGGTGTAAATGTTGATGAAAGAGGTTTCATTGCAGTGGATAAACAGCTTCGTACAAATGTACCACATATCTACGCAATTGGAGATATTGTTGGTCAGCCTATGCTTGCTCATAAAGCTGTGCCAGAGGGAAGAACAGCTGCAGAAGTTATTTCTGGTCTGAACCATAGTTTTGATCCGTTAGTGATTCCTTCAGTTGCTTATACTGACCCTGAAGTTGCTTGGGTTGGTGAGACAGAGACTTCTGCAAAAACTAAGGGTATTAAATACGAAAAAGGTGTATTCCCGTGGGCAGCGAGTGGTAGATCGCTAAGTATCGATAGAACAGAAGGTATGACTAAGGTTCTATTTGATGAGAATCATAAGATTATCGGTGCTTCTATCGTTGGTACTAATGCTGGTGAGCTTATTTCTGAAGCTGCTCTTGCTATTGAAATGGGCTGTGATGCTGAAGATATAGCTCTTACAGTACATCCACATCCAACCCTATCTGAGAGCTTGATGATGGCTACGGAAGTGTTTGAAGGTACTGCAACAGATCTTCCTCCTCAAAAGAAGAAAAAATAAACCTCTCTAATTAAATATTAATCTTATATTTTTATCTTACTGTATTTTCATTTTGTTATAATTTTATAAGTTATAGGATTTATAGAATATAAAAAGTGAATTGGTCAGATATCTTAGCAGAAGAAAAGCAGAAACCTTATTTTAAGAAAATATTAGAGTTTTTGGCTAGTGAAACATCTGTTGGTAAAATTATTTTTCCTACAAAAGAAAATGTTTTTAGTGCTTTTAAGTATACCGAGCTAGATGATTTAAAGGTCGTAATTTTGGGGCAAGATCCTTATCATAATTATAATCAAGCCCATGGACTTGCTTTTTCTGTGCAGAAAGGAATTGATGTTCCACCATCACTACGTAATATTTACAAAGAATTAGAGCGCAGTATCGCAGAATTTAAGATTCCTGAGCATGGTTGTCTGATAAATTGGGCAAAGCAAGGAGTATTTCTGCTAAACACGACACTTACGGTAGAAGCTCATAAGGCTAATTCACATAAAGATATTGGTTGGGAGATTTTTACAGATGCTGTAATTCAAAAGATATCTAACAATAAGCTAAATGTTGTGTTTATGCTGTGGGGCTCACATGCTCGTAAGAAAAAAAATCTTATTGATGATACTAAGCACTTAATTCTTGAATCATCACATCCATCGCCTCTATCTGTATATAGAGGATTTGAAGGTTGTAATCATTTTGTGAAAGCTAATCAATATTTGACTTCAAAAGGTCTCAATCCTGTAGATTGGAAATTATAAGGGGAAAATTAGTCGACTATTGCGGTTGTTGAAAGTGTGCTACCATCTTCTAAGATTAGCATTACAGGTATTTTTTGACCTTTTGTGATTTTTTGTTTAAGGCCTATTAGCATTACATGTAACTCTTGATATGACAGATCAACACTATTATGAGGATATATTTCAATTGTCTTGATTTGCTTCATTACACGTTTATTGCCGACTGTTACAAAATGGTGAAGTTGTGTTTGGGTGTCCACTGGCGAATATGCTGCGATAATATCAACAGTTTCATTACCGCTATTCTTAATGTGCATTTTTATAGCTGTATTATTGCCTTTGGTTTCTTTTACTTCTGCATGAGTTATGCTAAGTTCGCATGATTCGATTTTACATTTTTGTTTTACATCGTCGCAAAATCCGTATGATATTAGGGTTATTATAGCTGTTAATGCTACTAGTATCTTTTTCATAAAAGTCATTTCCCTTAAATTTAAGTTTATTTGTTAATAAGCTTTCTCAAAGTATATCATTTTAGTGCTGTGTGTTGCTAGTAATGAAAGTTATTTGGGTGTTAAAGCGTTTTATGTTTAAGAGATATTTTGAGTTTTAAAGTTACTGTTTTGTCCAAGGGCAACCGTACTCACAGTTATTATCTTCTGGATTTTTATTTTTATTCCAAAAATTAGATTTGTAATTTATTCCATTCACTTTTGCAAAATCACCTTCAACATATGTTTTCTTAGGATCCCAGTCACCTTCTGGAACTGGAGGAGTTGGTTGAGGATTTAGATTTTGCCATGCTGAGTCAGAGTAATCACCCACTGGAGAATATGTGGAATCGTTGCACCAGTTTGCGACTTTACATTGGTATGTGCTATCACCTGCGCTAACAACTGTACCAGCTACATATTCACCAATACCATCAGGATACTTATACTGTGGCTTTGGTGTTGGGCCAGGTTGTGGTCCAGGACCAGGCTGCTTGTCATATATTGCTGTGAAATCTATGTTGTCATTTTTTGCTAAATTGGCAATGGCTTTGTTGATGATTTTATAGATTACTAGTCTCTGTTGATTTTTTGTCTTAGGAGTATTTGAGAAGCTTAGTTCAGTTTCTGTTATTTTTAGTTGTTTTATGGCTTGATCAAAAGCTGTATTAGCATCTGAAATATTAATATACTTAAGTTCATCATTGCTATTTCTATAGGATAGTTTGTGCATTACCATTCCAAATACTGCTTTAAGCCTTTCAATTTTGAATATTACTTCATTGTTGACTTGAAGTTCAGTTTTTTCTAGCTTTGCATTGTTGTTATTAAATATCTGATTGATATAGAAAGATACTTGTCTAGGATAGCGATAGTATGTTGCTTCACCATCATTAGGCTTTTCAGCACCTACTTTAGTTTGATAAGTGATTGTGTCTAACATCCAGTTGTTCATATTTTTGTATTCTTTTGAATCTGTAGACCCGTTTGCACAAATATCTAGGTATGTTTTAAGTACTGGACTGTATGAACCAGCATTGTATACAACATTCATAACAAATGGGAAGTTTAAGCCACTAGCATCACTTTTTTGAGAGTTAGCTAAACAGTCTTTCCATTGTTGGTGATACACAAACCAGTCATTAGAAGCATTAACATTCATCCTGTTGATATCATTGAAATGATAGAATGTCGTAATCATTGGTCCTGCATATATATTGTCTAAAGCTTTAGGTCCTTGGCTGTCAGTTTGCTTACCACTATCCTGATCTTCGATAGAGTAGCCTAAAACCTTTGCAATAGAGTTGTAGTTTACTAGACCAAGTGATCCTTCTTGTCCTACTCCTGGTAACCTTTTTGAATAGTCATTGATTTGATAAGGACCACCTTGTCCTTTTGATAAAAGAATATTGGCATAAGTTTCGTTCTGGATTAACTGATCAGAATCATTTGGTTTAAAATCTTTGTTAATCTGAGTCGTCATGTCTGACTCTTGCATTAGTTGCCCGATTAATGAGCCATATAAGTAATCTTTGTTGAATTTCATGTCAGGATATTTTTGTTTAATTAAATATCCGTACATAACACCAGCAATGGTATTAGACATTATTACAGTATTTGCGTATTCAGTATTTGTAGTAAAAATATCGTAAGTTGCTGATTTGCTGAAGGGGAATGTGTTGTGATAAGCAACTTCGCCTTCTTTGAGCGATGTGTTTGCTAGTGATGCTACTGGTAGTGCCAGTGATGCTAATATTGAGCTTATGATAATTTTTTTCATATTTAGTAATCTCCTCAAAATAATGTAATATTTCATGTTTGGAATTTTGTGGACATATTATATATTAAAATTAGAGTTGCTAATTTATCATATATTGATAGTCCTTATCAAAATTTGATAGATGTTGTTTGGATAATGTTACTACGTAAGTGTTTGGTTCTTGCTTAGGCTTAGTGCGGTCTCTAAAGAGTGCTTTTTGCTATTGAATGTGTTAGAATGTCAGCTATATGTTTTATCTTTGTAATAAGCGATAAGTAATGTCTATACCTACTAAAGAATCATCATCTATAAATATAGAGAAAGAACTTAAACAATCATATCTTGATTATGCAATGAGTGTGATCGTTGGTCGTGCCTTGCCAGATGTGAGAGATGGTTTGAAGCCAGTTCACCGCCGAGTGCTTTTTGCAATGAATGAGTTGTCTAATTATTACAATAGACCATATAAGAAGTCTGCTAGGGTTGTCGGTGATGTGATAGGTAAGTATCATCCACATGGTGATACTGCGGTATATGATACTATCGTTAGAATGGCTCAGCCATTTTCTCTACGTTATACGTTGGTAGATGGGCAAGGTAACTTTGGTTCTGTAGATGGCGATTCTCCTGCAGCTATGCGTTATACTGAGATTAGAATGCAGAAGCTGACGCATGAGCTTTTGATTGATATAGACAAAGAAACTGTAGATTTTTCTCCAAACTATGATAATACAGAATTGGTTCCTGATGTTTTACCGACTAGAGTTCCAAATCTTTTAGTCAATGGGTCATCAGGTATTGCTGTGGGTATGGCGACAAATATTCCTCCGCACAATATGACAGAGGTTATTAATGGTACTATAGCTTTGATTGATGACTCAAAATTAACTATAGAGGATTTGATTCAATATATTCCTGCACCAGATTTTCCTACTGGGTCTTACATAAATGGTACTGATGGTATCTTGGAGGCGTATAAGACTGGTCGTGGGCGCGTTATTATGCGTGCCAAAGCTGATATTCATGAAGATGAAGCTTCTGGCAAGTCTCAGATTGTGGTTACAGAAATACCATATCAGGTTAACAAAGCCAAACTAGTTGAAAAAATAGCGGAACTTGTAAAAGATAAGAAAGTAACAGGTATATCTGAATTAAGAGATGAATCGGATAAAGATGGTATTAGGGTTGTTATTGACCTTAAGAGAGATGAGTCTCCAGAAGTTGTTTTAAATACTTTATATGCTCAAACTCAGCTACAGTGTAGTTTTGGTATAAATATGGTGGCACTAAGCGACAATAGACCTAAGTTACTTAATCTTAAGGAAATATTAGAGCAGTTCATTAAACACAGAAAAGAAGTTGTTACAAGAAGAACAATTTTTGAGTTAAGAAAATCAAAGGAACGTGCGCATATATTAGAAGGCTTATTGCTTTCGTTGGCTAATATTGATGAGATGATTGAGCTTATTAAGGCTTCTCCAAGTCCTGCCGATGCAAAAGAATCAATGCTTGCTAGATCATGGAATGGTTCTATGGTTAAGAGTATGCTTGAGGGAGTTGATGTTAAGATGTATCGTAAAGAAACATTAGCATCTCACTATGGTATTCAAGTTGATAGCTCTTACAATCTTACAGAAGAGCAGGCTGAGGCAATACTTGCTTTAAGATTGCATAGATTAACAGGTTTGGAGCAGGATAAAATTACTAACGAGTTTAAAGAACTTATTGAAAGAATTAAGTATCTAATAGGTATCTTGAGTGATGTGAATGAGCTGATTCGTGTTGTGAAAGAGGAGCTTGTTGAAATCAGAGATAACTACGGTGATACAAGGAAGTCTGAGATTATAGAATCAAGACTTGATCTTACAAGAGAAGATCTTATAGCAGAAGAAGACATGGTTGTGACTTTGTCAATGGATGGTTATGTTAAAACTCAACCGCTTAGTATGTATAATGCTCAAAAACGTGGTGGTGTTGGTAAGTCTGCAACTAAGACTAAAGAAGAAGATAGTATCTTTAAATTAATGCTTGCTTCGACTCATGACACAATGCTTTGTTTCTCTAGTTTGGGCCGAGTGTACTGGTCAAAAGTATATGATTTCCCTGTAGCAAGTAGAATTTCTAAAGGTCGACCTATTAATAATATTTTACCACTTGATAAGAATGAAAGAATAACCGCTTTAATGCCAATTTCTGAGTTTACAGAAGGTTGGTATGTGTTTATGTCAACTAAGCTTGGTAGGGTTAAAAAAGTTGATTTATCAGAGTTTGCGAGACCTCGTTCTACAGGTAAGATAGCAATTGGATTAAATGACGGTGATGAACTGTCATATGTTGCTCTTACAGATGGTTCTAAGGAAATTATGATGTTCTCAGATGCGGGTAAGGCAATTCGTTTTGGTGAGTCAGATGTTAGAGCTATGGGGCGCTCGGCTGCTGGTGTAACTGGTATGCGTTTACATGCTGATCAAAAAATAGTCTCTATGATCGTAACAAATCCTGATGAGGGCGTTGTCTTGGCAGCAACTGAGAATGGTTATGGTAAACGTACTGCAGTATCAGAATATCGTAGAACTAAAAGAGCTAGTCAAGGTGTAATAGCTATATCAACCTCTGATAGAAATGGTAAAGTTGTTGTTGCTGTTTTGGTTGGTAATGATGAAGATATAGTCATGATTACCGATAATGGAACTCTGGTTAGGACTTCATCTGATCAAGTTAGAGAATGTGGACGTTCTGCTCAGGGTGTTAGACTTATTAATCTTAGGAATAATGAAAGGCTTATAAGTCTAAAAGTAGTTAAAAAAGATGATGAAGTTGATAGTGATGATGTAGAAATTTCTGAAGCAACAGAGCAGAGTGAATAAATTAATATGCTAAAGAAAAAGGTAACTATACTGGGTGCTACAGGTTCAATAGGTGATAGTACATTAGCTGTAATTAGAGAGAGTAATGACTTTGAGGTTTATGCGTTATCAGCTTTTAGTAATGTAGAAAAGTTGGCGAGATTATGTGAAGAATTTTCACCAAAATTTGTTGTAGTTTCGGATTTACCTAAAAAGCAACAATTACAAGCCCTGATATCTGATGTTACTGTTTTGGTTGGTGAAAGTGCTTTAGAGGAAGTTTCAAGTGCGGTAGAAGTCGATTTGGTGATGTCTGCTATAGTCGGCATAGCAGGTCTTAAGCCTACCTTTGCTGCGGCTAGAGCAGGCAAGAAAATTTTGCTTGCAAATAAGGAGTCTCTTGTAACAGCTGGACATCTTTTAATTGAAGAAGTTGAGAAAAATAATGCTCAGCTTATACCTGTGGATAGTGAGCATAATGCTATATTTCAATGTATTGACAACTCAGATAAGAAATATACTAAAGAGATTAGTGAAATAGTTTTGACAGCATCTGGTGGGCCTTTTAGGGATAAAGAGTTATGTGATTTGATTGATATCACACCTGCGCAGGCTTGTGCTCATCCTAACTGGGAAATGGGGCAAAAAATATCAGTCGATTCATCTACTATGGTAAATAAAGCACTAGAAGTTATCGAGGCATATTGGCTTTTTTCTGTTTCAGCTGATAGAATAAGCGTTCTGATTCATCCTCAAAGTGTAATCCACTCTATGGTTAGATATGTGGATGGTAGTTATATAGCGCAATTAGGTGTACCAGATATGAGAACACCTATAGCAAACGCAATGTATTACCCAGTTAGAGGGTCGATTAATGTTGATAGATTGGATTTTACAAAATATGAGCTTACTTTTAGGGAAGCATGTTTTGACAGATTCGAGGCTTTGAAAATAGTTTTTGATAATTTAAAGAGTGAAAATTATTCAGCAAATATTGTTTTTAACGCTGCAAATGAAGTTTTAGTGGCAGCGTTTTTAAACGAAAGAATTAAGTATTTAGATATAATAGAAGTAAATAAAAAAGTAACAAAAGAGTTGATTTTTGAGAATCCAACAAATATAGAAGAAGTTTTTGAAATAGATAGAAAGACTCGAGAATATGTGGATTCTGTTTTGGGGTAAATTGAGTGTTTTTTTTGAGAAAGAAGTTTGTATTAGCCTCTCTTCTTATGGGTATTGCATTAAATAGCTGGGCAGATAATGACAGTTTTATATTAGACAATGTTTCCATAAAAGGTTTGGAAGGTTTACAGAGTGATGTGGTAAAGAGCCGAATTGGCTATAAGAAAGGTAGTTATATCACTCCAGAAGATACAAACCAAATTATTAATAATCTTTACGGTACAGGATTTTTTAATAGTGTTGATCTATATCGTAAGGGTAGTAACCTCTTTATTAATGTTAAAGAGAGACCAATTATTGCTGGTTTTAATTTCACAGGAAATAAAAAACTTAAAAAAGAAGATCTGGAAAAGGTCTTTACTGATGCGGGTATATATGTTGGTAATGTATATAACCCTAATACGATGTTTTTGCTTAAGCAGTCACTACTAAATCAATACTCTATGATGGGCCTATATGGTGCAGAGGTTGATGAAAATATTAGAAAACTCCCTAATAATAGGATTGATATAAACATTACCTTTAAAGAAGGGAAGCCTGCAACTATTGATTCTATAAATTTTGTAGGTAATAAAAACTTTGATGATTCAGAATTAGATAGTAGTATGGCCTTCGAAGTTCCATCTATATGGAATTTGTGGGGCTTTTTGTCGTCGTTTGATAGTTACTCTCCTGAAGGTATGAATCAATCTGTTCAAGGGGTAACTAATTATTATCTTGATAGAGGTTATCTTGATTTTAAAGTTACATCTAAGCAAGCATCAATGTCTAAGGATCGAGAGCATTCATATATCACTCTTGATGTTGCAGAAGGTGATGTATATAAGGTTGGTGACGTATCTTTGACCGGAAAATTTATTTTACCAAAGTCTGAGTTGGAATCTTTGATAAAAATAAAGCGAGGCGAGGTTTTTTCTAAAAGTAAGCTTGTTGATACGGTTGAGAGTATAAAAACCTTGTTGGGAAGTAAAGGTTATGCATTCGCTACAGTTAACCCTATTCCGACAATTGATAAGAAGAAGCGTATAGTTTCTTTCAAGTTTGTTGTAGATGCCGGTAAAAAAGTATACGTAAATAGAGTTAATTTCTTTGGTAATAATGTTACCAATGATTATGTTTTTCGTAGGCAGTTGCAGTACTATGAGCAAAGCCAGTATAATAAAGAAGCCATAGATAAGTCTCAAAGAAGGCTTGATCAGCTTCCATACGTCGCAGGTGCAGATATGGAGCTTGTGCCTGTAGAGGGCTCTGATGACTTGGTTGATGTCAACTATAATATCAAAGAGAGAAATGCGAACTCAGTTAGTGGAAGCTTAGGTTTCTCGGACTTATATGGTTTCATGATTGGTGGTAGGCTTAATATGCCTAACGTTTTTGGTACCGGCAATACCTTTAACCTTAATGCGCAGTTATCGATTCCATTCCAACAATTAGATATAAGTTATATTGATCCTTATTTTACTACTTCTGGAGTTAGTCAGAGTATTTCAGCTTATATTAATAGATCAAACTTTGCAAAAACTAATGCGGTTGCGGCATATCGATTAGATACTATCGGTGCAAGACTAATGTATGGTGTGCCAATATCAACATTTAGTAACGTTTCAGCGGGTATAACATTTGCAAATAATACTGTTAACCAATCTAATGGGTTTACTTCATCAATTGTACAATGGTTTATACAGCAACAAGGTGGGAGAAATAGCTTTAATGAGCCTGCTTTAACTGCTGGTTGGAGTTTTGATAATTCTAATAAATATATGTTCGCTACAGATGGTGGCTCATTTGATATCAATGGCTCAGTTAACATACCAGTTATTAGTAATATTGAAGCTTATAAGATTGAAGTTGGAGGTAAGTATAATATAGCTATACCAAATACAGATATGTCTGCTCTAACTATCAGGGGTGGTGTGCAGTATGGTGGTGGATATGGTGGTACTGATAACTTACCTTTTTATGAGAACTTCTACGGAGGTGGTTGGGGAAGTGTTCGTGGTTTCCTACAAGGTTCTTTAGGTCCGCGTGATATAAATTTACAAAATGGTCAAATAGGTAACTCAATTGGTGGTAACCTTAATATCTACAATAACTATGATTTACTTTTTCCAGTACCATTTATTAAAGATAGCTCAAAAATGCGAATAGGTGCATTTGTTGACATAGGTAACACTTATACTACTTATGATCTGAAAGGGGTTGTAGCACCTCAGCCAAAACAAGAGACTACTCCATCATTTACTAACCTTAAATATTCTGTGGGTGTTGAGTTTAGATGGGCTTCGCCAATGGGTCCTTTGGCAGTATCAATAGCACAGCCGTTTAATGTTCAGCCTGGAGATGTTACGCAAGTTTTCCAGTTCTCACTTGGTCAAAACTTCTAAAAAAAATAATTAATCTAGAAAATATTTATCGAAATCTAATACCAAAACGATTTAACAAGGTCTATAATATTGTGTTAGAATCTGTTATTGAATATATAATAAAAATTAAGGGAGATCTTAAAATGAAAAAAATTGTATTATCGTTGTGCGTTTTGGCTAGTGCTGTGACAGGAGTATATGCAGATACTAAGATAGCGGTAGTTAACCCTGTAGAGATCTTCAATGATTCTGATTTGGGATCAGTTAGCGTAAAGAAAATGGAAAATGACTTAAAGCCAGAGGCAGCAAAGCTTAAGCAAGAGCAAAATGATATTATGCAACAAATGAGAACGCTTCAAGAAAATTCAGCTACTATGACAAAAGCTGAGCTGGAGAAGAAGCAGCAGCAGATTCAACAAGAGCAACAGAGCTTTGCTCAAAAAGCTCAAGTTCTTCAGCAAAAAGAGTATGCTGCAAAAGATAAGTTATCTAAGAAATTCCAAGCATCTTTTGATAGTGCGGTAGCAACAGTTGCTAAACAAAAGGGTTATAATATTGTTATGACAACTCAGGCGCTAGCTTATGTAAATAATGTTGATGATATATCAAACCAAGTAATTGAAATTATGAATAAGAACTCTTAATTGTTTGGGGAGTTTTGGAATGTATTCTTTAGATTTTTTGGCCTCGAAACTAGATGGTGAAGTTAAGGGTGACAAGAGTATTGAAATAAATAGGATAGCTACTTTAGAGAAAGCAGGTGTCGGAGATATTTCTTTTTGCACGAATCCTAAGTATTTGAAGGCGCTATCAGAGACTAAAGCTTCTGCTGTGCTAATTACAGAGGAAGCCTTAGAGTTTTGTAATACAAATGCAGTTGTTTTATCAAACCCATATATGGCATTGGCTAAAGTTATGGAGTTGTTTGATAAGTCACCAAAGCCAGATGGTAAAATACATAGTAAAGCTGTAATAGCCTCAAGTGCTGTTATAGGTGAAAATGTTACTATTGGAGCAAACTCTGTTGTCGGTGAAAACGTTACTATTGGAGATAATACTTTTATTGGTGCATGCACCACTATTGATGAAGGTACTAAAATAGGTAGTGATACTTTTATAAAGAGTAATGTTTCTATTGCTCATGATGTTCAAATTGGTGCTAACTGTATAATACACCAAAATGCAGTGATTGGGTGTGATGGGTTTGGTAATGCCAGAGATGATGATGGTAGTTGGACTAAGATTCCTCAGTTAGGAAGAGTTGTAATAGAGGATGATGTTGAGATTGGCTCAGGGACTACGGTTGATAGGGGAGCTATCGATGATACCATTATTAAAAAAGGTGCTCGTATTGATAATTTGGTGCAGATAGCCCATAATGTAGTTATTGGTCGAAATACTGCCTTGGCAGGTGTTACAGCAGTAGCTGGGAGTACTACTATTGGTGATAATTGTTTGATAGGTGGACAATCTGCGATAACAGGTCATATAAGTATATGTGACAATGCAGTTATTGGCGGAGCATCTAACATAGGCAAATCGATTACTCAACCTGGGATGTATTATGCTGCATTTGAAGCTAAGCCAAGGATTCAATGGGGACGATTCGTAGCGAGATTATCTAAAATCGACAGTTTGATTAAAAAAGTAAAACAATTAGAAGATAAGTTAAATAAGTAAGGATTATTCATGAGCCAGTTTGATGAAAAAAATAAACAAATAGATGTAATGGGGATTAGAAAAATTTTACCTCATAGGTATCCTTTTGCTCTTTTAGATAAGATTGTTGATTGGAGTATTGAAGATAGAACTATTGTGGCCCATAAAAATGTAACGATAAATGAAGATTTTTTTAATGGTCACTTCCCGGAGTTTCCAGTCATGCCTGGTGTTTTAATTGTAGAAGCTATGGCTCAGGCAACTGCTATACTTGGTGAATTGATGGCTGAGACACTGTTTGCTCATGTTGTTGCTAAAGCTGGTGGTGGAAGAAGAACGTTTATGCTGGCAGGTATTGATAAGGTTAGAGTCAAAAGACCAGTCGTTCCTGGAGATGTTTTGGTTATCGAGTCACGTATGGTTAAGCAGAAAAATATTATCTGCACGGCGGAGTCTGTAGCTAAAGTTGATGGGCAAGTCGTTTGTTCAGCTGAGTTAATGGCAGCATATAAGGATTATTGATTGTGATACATAGTTTGGCAGTAGTACATGAAAGCGCCAAAATAGCCGAAAGTGCTATAATAGGACCATTCTGTGTTATTGGAGAGAATGCCGTTGTAGGTGAAGGTACAGAGCTTAAGAGTCATGTTACTGTTGGGGATAATACAGTAATAGGCAAGAATAACCGTATTTTCCAGTATGCATCAATAGGTGATGATCCTATTGATTATACTTATAAACAGGGTGACTTTTCTCAAGTTATTATTGGGGATAACAATACCATTAGAGAGTGTGTTACTATACATGGTGGCACATCAAAAGAGACAGGTATTACAACAGTTGGAAATAATAACCTCATTATGTGCTATGTTCATATAGGTCATGATTGTAAAGTTGGAAATAATATTAGTCTTGTAAATGGAGTTGGTCTTGCAGGTCATGTCCATGTCGATGATTTTGCTATTTTGAGCTCAAATGTTGGTATTCATCAGTTTTGCAGAGTTGGTAAACATGCGTTTATAGCTCATGCTGCTCTTGTTGGAAAAGATGTTCCACCATACTTAATGGTAACAGCTGTAACAGCAGGTGCAACCCCTTGTGGAATAAATACAGAAGGTCTGAAACGAAGAGGGTTTACTCCAGAGCACTTAAAGAAAATAAAAGAAGTTTATAAAGTGCTGTATAGAAAGGGCTTGATGATCAAAGAGGCGTTTGAAGTCATTAAGGAAATGGCAGATGAAGAGCCTGTGCTAGAACCATTCGTTGATGTGATAAGTACTTCACGTAGAGGCATACTAAGATAATGAGAATAGGTATTGTAGCAGGAGAGCTCTCAGGAGATCAGCTGGGTGCAACTCTTGTCGAAGCTCTGAGAAAAAAATATCCTGATGCTATAATAGAAGGTATTGGTGGCCCTAAAATGGAAAGTCAAGGGTTCAAGAGCTTATATCCTATGGATGCTCTGTCTCTAATCGGTTTTTTTGAGATTATTTCAAAAGGTCTTAATATATTAAGTATTCGTAAAAAGATAATTAATCACTTTAAACATAATAAGCCTGATATATTTATTGGTATAGATGCGCCTGACTTTAACCTAACCGTAGAAAGAAAGCTAAGGTCTGCTGGTATCAAGACTATACACTATGTTAGTCCTAAAATATGGGTGTGGAGAGAGTATCGTATCAAAAAAATCAGAAAAGCGACTGATAAGATTTTAGCAATTTTACCTTTTGAAGTGGAATACTACAAAAATAGACATGATTTTGAAGCTATATATGTAGGGCATCCGCTTGCTAAAAATATACCAATCAAGATTGATAGAGCGAAGTATAGAGAGCATCTTGGTCTTGAAAATGTAGGGTTGCCAATACTATCTGTATTACCAGGTAGTAGAACTACTGAAGTAACTAGGCTATTACCATTATTTTTGGAAGCATTGCAAAAGTTACAAGAATCTGGATATAAATTCAAAGCTATTATGCCATTAGCTAAACCGTCACTTAGATCAATATTTGCTGAGTATGATACACAAATTAGAGACTTGGAAATTGAGGTTTTTGAAACAAACTCTCACGAAGTATTAAAAGCTTCGGATTTGAGTTTATTGGCATCTGGTACAGCAACCTTAGAGGCTATGTTGTGTAAGTTACCTATGGTAGTTGGTTATAAGTTGTCTAAATTTTCAGCATTTATCGGTAGAATTCTTATACGTGGTCATAGTTATTGGGCTTTTCCAAATATTTTGCATAAAAGTGAAATAATAAAAGAACTAATTCAAGAAGATTGTACTGCAGATAATCTTTTTTATGAATTGAAAAGACTGTTTGATGATAAGCAAAGAAATGATTATATAGTTCAAGAGTTTGAAAAAATTCATGAAGATATGATTGTCGACACCGAAGAAAAGATCATAGAAGTATTGGATACAATGATAGAAAAATCTTAATTTTTATAATCTTTAAATATATAATACATGAGTATGAAAACACCAAAGGTACTAAATAAATGACATTGATATTGGCTTTAGTTTTAATTTTAGTGGTCTTAATCATAATTGATTTATTCCGTAAAAGCTTGAGAGTTAGACAAAAAGATATTCTAGCAAATATTGAACATGCAAATAGTCAAGAGCTGATAAGTCAAGCTAAAAGTTCACCAAGCAATGCACGCGTCGAGGATGTTCAGCGTGAGTATCCTTTATTGAGAGATGGTTTTTTATTAATCTATTTTGAAGGAACTCAATCTATACAGGTAAAAGATTTAGCAACATTTTTGAAGTATTATGGTATTAAATTTACAGAAGAGAAAGTTTTTCAAAAGATAAACTATAAAGATGTTATTTTTAGTGTTTTGCCTGATAATGAAGGTCAAGAATTTTTGGCTAGTAATGAGGGTGAGGTAAATGGGATAGTGGCAGTAATGAACTATAGAAAGCTCGCTAATATAGGATATGATGTTAAAACCTGCTATGAGCTCATGCTTGATATTTTGGAAGCTTTAGGTAAATCATTTAATGGTACACTAATGAATGAGCATAAAGTTAGACTTACAAAAAAAGATAAGCAAAGCTATTTGGCAGCTATATTGTAGATAGGCATATCTAATTTTAAAGAGTTTGTTCCATTTTATTACTTTCTTCTGTACTTTGAGTCCTAAAAAATAGTCAACAAATAGAATTTGGTCTGCTAAAAGCAAAAAGTATTTCTAAAGATATGAGTTTTAGTTTTTATAATTTGTATGGGAACTATATCTGATAAATTGAATAGTTTGGTGGGCCCAGTAGGACTCGAACCTACGACCTACGGATTATGAGTCCGGCGCTCTAACCAACTGAGCTATAGGCCCAAAACTATAGTCAAGATTATATTTTAAATATGGTGTTTAGTCAATAGAAATTTTGCTTAAGTTTGTTGTTATTTATATATTTTTGATGATGTTCCTACGATAAGAGGGTCTGGTGCAATTGCTACCTCAGGATCTTTGTTATCATAATCAATACTATTTAGTATATATCTAATAGCATTTATTCTTGCCCTTTTCTTATCATCAGACTTCACAATTACCCAGGGCGCATAAGGCTTGTCTGTATATATAAACATCCTTTCTTTAGCTTCTGTATAGTCATCCCACTTATCTAAGGATGCTTTATCAATAGGGCTAAGTTTCCATTGCTTAAGAGGATGATTTTCTCTAGCTGCAAATCTATCTTTTTGTTCTTGTTGGCTTACAGAGAACCAAAACTTAATGATTATAGTGCCGCTATCAACTAACATTTTTTCAAGTTGAGGAGCCTGCTCCAGAAATAAAAAATATTCTCTCTCGGTACAGAATCCCATAACTCGTTCAACACCAGCTCTATTATACCAAGATCTATCAAACAGTATTATATCGCCACCAGATGGTAGATGTTCGATATATCTTTGGAAATACCATTGATTTCTTTCTCTTTCAGAGGGTTTTTCTAAGGCTATTACTTTAGCTCCACGAGGATTTAAGTGTTCCATAACTCTTTTTATTGTTCCACCTTTTCCAGCAGCATCTCGTCCCTCAAAAATTATTAGAACTTTTTTATTATTTTCTTTAACCCATTTTTGAAACTTTAATAATTCTATTTGCAAATGATGTTTTTGCTTTTCATATACTTTACGAGGGATTTTATGTTTGTATGGAAATATATTCTCGACAAAGAGCTTTTGACGCTCCTCTTGGCTTAATACTTTCATGTGTAGATTAACTAATATTTACCATAGATAATATATTACCATAAGGGATGGCTATTCGCTAAAGAGATTAGTTTTTTACTGGTTTAATATTAAGTTTGAGGCTAAATAATATATAAAAAATAGAGAAAATTAGTATTATTGATATAAAAGGAGTTGGAGTTTTTATAGGATATATTAGCACTGCTAGGAATGTGGAAATTGATGCAAGCATTGTAAATATAAAAGTAAATGATTTGATAAGCTTATTTGTACTTATATGCTCAGTTCTTGATAGGTAAATATATTTTATTGGTACAAATGAAAATATCGAAAGAATGACTATTACAATCTCGTTAACCCAGTATGGAGATTGAAAACATAGCATGTACATCACTATTACATTCCAGTAGCTAGGAAAACCAACAAAAAAGTGGTCATCTGTTTTGGCATTAGTTTGACAGAACTGATATGAAGATGAAATCGTTATCATTACTACTACTGGAATTAACCATTCCTGAGAGACTATCCCTGAGACATATATCCAAATGCATGGGACTATGGAGTATGTTGTGAAATCTATAATATTATCAAGTAAAGCACCGTCTAGAGGGGCTAATTTTTTTATATCTACCAATCTGGCCAAGCTACCATCAATAGAATCAATAAAAATAGCCATGATTATGCTAAACATTGATAGCTTAATGTAATAGTGGTGAAGATCTACTTGGTTAATCACACTGGCTTTAGCAGCTTCTATGGAGAAAATGATAGCGAGTATGCCAAATACTGCACCTAATGAAGTGAATAGGTGTACTAGCCAAGCATAAATTTTTTGTATTATTTGCATTGTTGTTATTTTTTTAATTTACTATGAAATAAATAATTACGGAATTGTAACAAAAATAGTTAATAGTTTCTATGAATAACTAGTTCAATAAGTTTTTCTAACTTTTGTGTAGAAAGTTGTCTTTCATTTAATTGAGTAAGTAGTTTTTTGATTTCACTCTTATTACGACTTAAGTGATCACCTGCTTTATCAAGACCCATTAGAGATACGTAGGTGGATTTATTTGCGTTAATATCTTTCGCACTAGTTTTACCAAGTTCTTTTGTCGATTTTGTAACATCTAAAATATCATCTTTGATTTGAAAACATAAGCCAATTAAGTCAGAAAGTCTTGTCAAAATGATTTCTATCTCTTTGCTATTATTCTCGGAAATGATGTAGGGTATTATTACGCTAGCTCTAAACATTTTCGCAGTTTTGTTTATATGCAGTTTTTGTAAATCTTTTAATTCTAGACTTTGGTTTTCGCCGTCTATATCTAATTGTTGGCCACCAACCATACCTTCTAGACCACAGCATTTTGCAAAAAATATATTTATTTTCTTTAGCTTGTCAATGTTCGATACTTCAATATTGTTTAGAATTTCAAAACCTAATGACTGTAATGCATCTCCAGCTAATATCGCTGTTGCTTCATTAAATTGTATATGACATGTGGGCTTGCCTCTTCGTAAGGTATCGTTATCCATTGCTGGAAGATCATCATGTATAAGTGAGTAAGTATGTATGCACTCTATAGCAAATGCAACTTTATGACAGTTCTGAAGACTTATATCCAATGCTTCACCTAGAGCATATACAAATTGTGCGCGTATTCTTTTACCACCGCTGAAAAAACTATATTTCATCGCTTCTTTGAGTCTTTCGGAAGGCGAGTTAATTTCGGAAAATATCTTTTCTGAAAAAAGATTGAAGCTTTCTATTGTAGGGGTGGTACTCATAAGAACTTCACTATATTGTTGTATTGCTTTTCTAGAACATCACTATGAGCTTCAAATGTTTTTAGAGAGCCCTGAGACATTTGTTGCGAATATTCTTTATTATCTAGTAACTTAACTATACTATCAGCAAGTTCTGTATGGTTTTTTACTCGTATTAGTGCTCTATTACGAATTAATTCTTTTGATATTTGACTAAAGTTGTAGAGACTTGTGCCACTTATAATTGGTTTTGCGAGGGCTGCAGGTTCTAATAGATTGTGTCCCCCGTTGTCTATCAAAGTGCCGCCTACAAAAGTGATGTTAGAAATGTAGTATAGATGAAGTAACTCTCCCATAGTATCACCTAAATATATCTGAGTATGGTTAAAGATTTCATTGGTAGATGACGATCTTTTTTGGTAAGAGAATCCTTCATTTGCAATGAGTTTCTCTACTTTTTGAAAACGTTCTTTATGTCTTGGTACTATTATTAATAGGCAGTTTGGGTAAGTGATTAACACTTCCTTATGAGCGGCAAGTATTATCTCTTCTTCTCCTTGGTGAGTACTACCTGCAATCCATACTGGTCTACTATTTATGCTTTGTTTGATGCTAAGCATCTTATCTTCTAAATTTTCAGGGGTGATAAGATTATATTTTAAATTGCCAGTTACTGTGATTTTTTCTTTATCAACACCTAATGAGCAAAATCTTTTTGCATCTTTTTCAGTCTGAGCGTTTATTTGACTTATGTTTTTAAATAGGAAATCTTTTCCAAATGGTATTTTGGTGTAGTTTCTAATCGATCTTCTTGATAGTCTTGCGTTTGTTATAACTACAGGAACATTTTCTGCAAAACATTTATTTAAAATATTTGGCCAAATTTCAGTTTCAATTATCAAGAAAGCTTTAGGATTAACTTTCACAAAGAAGCTGTTTATGAATGGTATTGTGTCATATGGGATGTACATATGGTATACATTATCGTATTTGCTGTACAAGTTTTTAACAACATCACTACCTGTAGGTGTTGTAGTAGTAATAACAAAATTTTCGTTTGGAAAGTTTTTTAAGAGTTCTTTCACTAGAGGTTCTGCTGAAACAGTTTCGCCCACTGATACTGAATGAATCCAAATTGAACTCTTTAGTCGAAGTTTTGTTTGAGCAAATCTTTCTCCCCATCTTTGCCTATAGCTACTATTTTTGAGGCTTCTTTTGAGTTTTTTGAGATATATGAAAGGTACATATATAATGAATAGGCTAGAGTATATGTGAGCAAGAGAAACGTATAATATTCTTTTTAAATGTTCCACACTTCGACCCAAAAGCTTACTTGTTTAGTAAAAATTATCAAACTAATTAAGCTATTTTAGCATATATGATAAGAAATTATATCATCAAGGATGAAAAAACATTAAGACCTCATATTTTGCTAATAATTTTATCAAGCGCTATAGCTCTATGACTTATTTTGTTTTTCTCACTTTTTGATAGTTGTGCTAAAGTTTTTTGTAATTCAGGTAAAGAGAATACCGGATCATATCCAAAACCATGTTCACCTAAGCAAGTGTGTGCGATCTCGCCATCTAAGAAGCCATATTCTAGTACTGGGGTAGGATCTTTTTCATTTCTGACATAAGCCAAGGCGCATACAAACCGAGCCGTACGATTATCTTTATCTTTTAGATTAGTCAGTAACTTTTGTATATTAGCATCATCATTGCCATGCTCGCTAGCGTATCTTGCAGAGTAAATACCAGGGTCGCCTGCTAATGAAAATACTTCAAGCCCAGAATCATCTGCTATTGCAGGCAATCCAGTGTGTCTTGAACAGTGTCTTGCTTTAATGATTGCATTTTCTATAAAGCTAAGCCCTGTCTCTTCAGCATCACTAATATTGAATTCTGTTTGAGGGATTATTTGAATGTTTATTTTTTTAAAAATATCTGTAAATTCTCTAATCTTTCCTTTATTGCTTGATGCTAGAACTATTTCTCTCATTTTTGAATGTTTTTTAAGGTTTAAGTCTGTGTATATATTAGCAATAATTATCCGAAATGTTATAGTTATATAAATTAAAGAATGGAAAATATATAGAGTATATTTATGAAAGTTTGTTTTATTGGTGGTGGTAATATGGCCGCTGCAATGATCGCGGGAATGGTTAATCATGGCTATGATGGTCAGAATATTATCGTTTTTGATAGAAATGAAGATAAAAGAGAAAATTTAGTTAGTCGATATGGGATACTGTCTTCGGACTCTTTACTAGAGTCAATTGCTATAGCTGATATTATTATTTTAGCTGTAAAGCCACAAGGTATGATTAGTCTAATCAGGGATATTAGAGATCATACTAGAGATGATCAGACAATAGTTACGGTAGCAGCAGGCATCAAAGCTAATGATTATGAGAGAATGTTTGCTAAGAATATTTCTTTCGCAAGGACTATTCCCAATACGCCTAGTAGCTTAGGCTACGGTGCTACTGGAATATTTTTTAATAAAAATATTAGTGATGATAATAAGTCAGAAGTTATTAATATTATGAAGACAATGGGAGAGGTCGCTGTAGTTAAAAAAGAGGATGAGATTGATGTTATTGCAGCTATAGCAAGTTCTGGTCCAGCATATTATTTTCAATTTATGGAGCATATGGTCAATGCTGCTGCTAAAAGAGGGCTGGATAAACAACAAGCTGAGAAGCTTGTTGCTCAAACGTGTCTTGGTGCTGCGCAGATGGTCTTGAAAAGTGACGAGGATATGGCTACTTTAAGAAAAAATGTAACATCTAAAAAAGGTATAACTTTTGAAGCTTTATCTACTTTTGAAAGACTTGATCTTGGTGGAACTGTTGATAAGGCAATACAAGCAAATATCAATAGAGCAGAAGAACTTTCCCAAGAGTTTAGTTCACAAATTTCTTGAACACTCATATTAGTTTTAGGGTAATATTTCTCATAATTCATAAGTTTAAATAAATATTTATTTTATGTACCTTATGCTATATACTTTAGCTGATAAATGTTTTTTTAGAATCTTATAACGAATAAAGGTGAATATATGAGGCTATTATTGGCTGAAGATGATCTTAACTTAGGTGAGGGCTTACTCGAAGCGCTGCAAAAAGAAGGTCTTATTGTTAATTTGGTTTCTGATGGCGAAGCTGCGCAGACTTTCGTTGAATCAGGATTGTATGATATTGTGGTTCTTGATATAGGTATGCCAATTAAAACAGGTTTGGAAGTTCTTAGGAATGTTAGGAATAAAGGTATTAAAGTGCCAATTATTCTTTTAACAGCTAGAGATGGTTTGGAGGATAGAATCAAAGGCTTAGATTTAGGCGCTGATGATTATCTTACTAAACCTTTTGAGCTTAAAGAATTGGTAGCAAGAATTAAAGCTATTTCTCGTAGAATAGACACAAGATCTGGCAAAAGTACTAAAGAAGAAATCAAGTTTGGCGACTATAGCTTTAACCCTAGCTCTGAGACAGTAACTAAAGATGGTGTTATTATTCCAGTTTCAAAAAAAGAATTAGCGCTTTTGGCTATTTTGGTGCAAAATGCTGGCCGTGTTGTACCAAAAACTCAGCTTCTGGAAGAAGTGTATTCTACTGATAAAGAAATGGACACTAATACTCTAGAAGTACACATGCACAATCTAAGAAAGAAAATAAATATTCCAAACTTTATTCAAACTATTAGAGGCGTTGGTTATTTTGTTCAAAAGGATAAAGTAGTTAAGTGATTTCATGGAACTATTGAACTATATCCTAAGCCTAGGTTTTACTTTTTGGCTACTGTTTTTAACTATAGCAAGTGGTCTAATTTATTTGATGGACCTACTTTTTTTTCAAAGGCCAAGATTAAAGCCTTATGCCAAGGAATTAAAGGGTTTATCTAAGAAACAGAAGCGTCAGTTCTATAAGGACAGTGGCCTTAAGGCTCCTTTGATAGCAGATCAAGCAAGATCCTTGTTTAGTGTATTCTTGGTGGTTTTTTTGCTTAGAACATTTCTAATAGGGAACTTTCTTATCCCTACAGCATCTATGACACCAACACTACCTGTTGGAGATTTTATATTTGTTAATAAAGCTGCTTATGGTATTCGAGCACCTTTTACTAATGAAACTCTGATAAAAACAGGTGAGCCTAAAAGAGGCGACATTTTAGTGTTTCACTTTCCAGTTAATCCAAGTGTAGATTTTGTCAAAAGAGTCGTTGGTGTACCTGGAGATGTGATTTCTTACAAGAATAAGATGTTGACGATTAATGGTAAAAAACTTGAGTACACAAATTGTGATAAAGATGCTATTAATTATTACAATCAATCATTAGCTAATGGCAGTGGTGATACAATTTGTACTGAAAATCTTGATGGTGTTAAGCATCAAGTTGATTGGATTGAATCCGTAAAAGGTACTGATTTTGAAAATCTTAAAGTACCTGCTGGACATTACTTCGTAATGGGAGATAACAGAGATAATAGTGAAGATAGTCGTTATTGGGGTTTTGTTTCTGAGAAGGATCTTGTAGGTAAAGCAAAGATTGTATGGATGAGCTGGGATAAGGTTGATAAAAAAGTTCGTTGGAGTGAAATTGGTAAGGTCTTTTAAATAAATGATTCCTGAATATTCTCGATTATATAAAATTCTTGGTTATAACTTCAAAAATTATACTCTCTTGGTCAGAGCATTAACTCATCGTAGTAAAACAAAGAAAAACTATGAAAGATTAGAGTTTTTGGGAGATTCTATTTTGGGATTTGTAATTGCCGAAGCGTTGTATTTAGAGTTTCCAGATTTAGCAGAGGGCAAGCTCTCACAAATTAGGTCTAAGCTAGTTAAAGGAGTAACTTTAGCAAATTTAGCTCTAAATTTTAAGTTGGATGAATATATTATCTTAGGTGCTAGTGAACAAGGTGGACATAAGCGAGAAAAAATATTAGAAGATGTATTTGAAGCTATTATTGGGGCAATTTATTTAGATAGTGATTTTGCTACTGTTAAAAAGGTTATACTAAACTGGTACAAGCCAGTTATATCAACTCTTAACTTGGATGATGTAAAAGTCAAAGATGGTAAGTCTAAGTTACAAGAAATCCTATTGCAAAATGGTTTAAGTCTTCCTGAGTATAGTATTGAAACTATCGACGGTAAAGACCATGAACAAGAGTTTACAGTGAAAGCATTGTCTAATGATTTAAATATTGAAGTTAGTGCAAAAGGTACATCGCGAAAAAAAGCTGAGCAGAAAGCTGCTGAGAAGATGATACAAATACTATCACAACAAGGCTTACATGAAAAAAAATAGATTAAATCTCAATGGTGTGATTGTCATAAATAAGACTCAAGGTCTTAGTTCAAATAAAGTTTTACAGCAATTAAAGTATATATTTAATGCTCAAAAAGCAGGTCATACAGGAACCTTAGATCCTATGGCAACAGGAGTTCTGCCTATATGCTTTGGTAGAGCCACTAAAATAGCACAATACCTTTTAGACTCTGATAAGGAATATATTGCAACTATTAAGCTGGGTGTTGAAACAGATAGTGGAGATGCTGAGGGTGAAATAGTGGCAAGAAATGCTAATATTCCAGAATTGTCGGCAGAGTACCTAGAAACAGTTTTGAGAGATTTTCGGGGGAACATAGTTCAAATCCCTCCAATGTATTCAGCTTTGAAGTATAATGGACAACCTCTCTATAAGCTAGCTAGAGAGGGTAAAACCGTTGAGGTTAAGCCGCGTAATATCTGTATATATGAGTTAGAGTTACTGGAGTTTAATACAGATTCATTAGAAATAAGAGTTAAATGTTCAAAGGGCACATATATTCGTAGTCTAGCTATAGATATTGGAAAAGTTTTAGGCTGTGGTGGACATTTGTCTGCTCTGCAAAGAACCCAAAGCGGACCTTTTGGAATTGAGGCTGCTCATGACTTAGATAACTTAAAAGATTTAAGTTTTGAACAAAAACTTGCTAGTATAGCTAGTGTAGAGAGTGTATTTATTGACAAGCCAATATACTCTTTAGTAGAAGAAGAAAAAGATGATTTATACAAAAGAGGACTCTTCGCTGACAAACCTCATCTTGATGGAACGGTCAGGATATATGATGATGAGAAGTTTGTTGCTATAGCAGAGTTTGATAAAGGTAAGTTAATAAGTAAAAAATTTTTTGACCAGGATATATTCATAAGTGAGTAAATATAATATACATAATGATCCTAATAGGGATGTCGAAGCACAAAAGTACGAGAATCCAATTCCAAGTAGAGAAGTGATTCTAAAATATATAAAAGATACTAATATTCCTGTTAGTATAGAAAACATCGCAAATGCTTTAGAAATTTTTAAAAAAAATCTTTTTGATGGTCTTGTAAATCGTTTAGGTGCAATGGTTAGAGATGGACAGTTAGAAAAAGACAAATCATACTATAATCTACCAGAAATGACGCCAATATATATAACATCTAAAGTAACAGCTGATAGAGACTCCCGTTTAGAGTTATTTAGCCATACTTTAAATACTAAGGTTGGAATTGTATCTCATCAGACAAAAATGGTAATGGCTGGTGATGAAGTAACAGCTAAAGTTCTTGGACTTAATAAACGTGGTCGAATAGATGCAGAAATTAAAACAATAGTTTCAAGATCACAAAAAACCATCACTGGATACTACTATAAGAGTTTTGATTGTGATTTTATTAAGCCGATAAGTAAGAGTATGACAAGTGATATAGTGCTATTACCACCGAGGCAGAAAATAGAACACAATTCTCTAATTGAGGCCGAGATTGTTGTTTATCCTAGTATAAATAGTGCAGCTGTAGCTAAGTTTAAGCAAGAGGTTGAAGCAGTATCTCCAGTTAAAGAAGCAATGATGATGGCAACACAGAAATATGACTTAATAGAACAGTGGAGCAAAAAGGCTTTGCGCTATTTAGATAATATTTCTGATGATGTGATTGTTGGTAATAGAGTTGATTTGCGTAATGAAAATTTTGTAACTATCGATGGTGAAGATGCCAAAGATTTTGATGATGCTGTTTATGCACACAAGACTAAAAGTGGTAGCTGGAAACTATATGTCGCGATTGCAGATGTGTCAAACTATGTTGAGAAAGATTCAGGCCTAGATTTGGATGCAAAGCGTCGCTCAACTTCTGTTTATTTTCCTGGATATGTTATTCCGATGTTACCAGAGAAGTTATCAAATGGATTATGTTCGTTAAAACCTAATGAGGATAGATATTCTCTAGTTTGTGAGATGAACATATCTAAAACTGGTAAGCTTTCTAGATACAAGTTCTATTCTGCAGTAATAAACTCAAAGGCGCGCTTAACTTATACAGAGGTTGCAAAACTTTTAGAGAAGAAACAAAACTCTATAGTTGATAAAACTCCTGAGTTGATACCAAATCTATTTGATTTATATGAGTTGTATAAAGTGCTACATGGAGCTAGGCAAGAGCGAGGTGCTATAGACTTTGATACCGTTGAAACACAAATAATATTAAATGAGCATAATCATATTGAGTCAATAGTACCAAGACATCGTAATGATGCGCATAGATTAATAGAAGAGTGTATGCTTGTGGCAAACGTTGCAGCAGCTAAATTCACCATTAAGCATAAAAAAACATCGCCATTTAGAGTTCATAGTGAGCCTAAAGAAGATAGGATGGAGACTCTTAAGAAGTATCTTGCTAAGCATGGTATACATCTTGCATATGGTAAAAATGGCAAAGTTACACCAAAGGCTTTGGCAGAAATGTTAGATAGCATAAAGGATCGTCCTGATTATGATGATATTCAGATGATGACTTTGCGTAGCATGAATCAAGCGGTGTACAGTATAAATAATGATGGACACTTTGGATTGGCATATAGTGAATATACTCATTTTACATCGCCAATTCGAAGATATCCTGACTTAGTAGTACACAGAATAATTAAATCAATTATTGGCGAATATGAGCATGGTGGTGCTGATTATAAGTCTTCTGAATTAGCAAATATTTGTGAGAATGCCTCTAATCAAGAACGAAATGCAGATGGTGCATCAAAGCAAGTTGAGAGCTGGTTGAAATGCTATTTCATGCAAGACTATATTGGTCATGTTTTGGAGGCTCAAGTTAAGCATGTTAATGGCTTAGGTCTATTTGCTGAGCTAAAAGATATGTATATAGAAGGCTTGATACACGTTTCTGCTATTCCAGGGGATTATTATATTTATGATGAAGCTAAAGATATATTGATTGGTAAGAGAACTCATAAAGTTTATAAGATTGGTCAAGATATTACTGTAAGAGTTGTCAGAGCAGATTTAGAAAGAATCCACATAGATTTTGAATTATATGATCCACGTAAGCCAAATTTAGATAAAGATAATGATAAGCCATATCCCAAGAAGTCAAAAAAACCTAATAAGGCTAAGAAAAAAAGAGCTAGACGTAGAAAAAAAGCAAAAACAAAAGCAGCTCAATAAATTTATTCTATAAATATTTAATCTAAACGGTTTTCTTTGGTTCTTTAAATCCCCATACTATTCTAAATTTTCTCAATACACAAAGAATCATGTATGTAATATCAATTTGCCATGCTTTGAGATTATTTCTAACAGAGTAAGCAAATTTATGGTGATTGTTGTGCCACCCTTCACCAAATGTAATTAATGCTATGAACCAATTATTACGACTATTATCTGAAGTTTCATAATCTTTTTTGCCAAAAATATGACAGATTGAATTAACACTAAATGTAGTGTGATATAACAATACTGTACTTAAGATACCGCCCCAGAATACAAATGCTAAACCGGATGTTTCGAGGTTGGGGAAGAAGTGGTTAACTAGGCTACCTACAACAAAGAGACCTACTAAATATAAAGCAAATGAAATATGGTCATATTTATCTAACCAAACTAATTCAGGATATTCTATCCAGTCTTTGGTAAACTTGGGATCAACATGATCACTTCTAGATTCAAAAACCCAGCCAACATGCGACTGGAAGATACCGTTTTTAGGTGAGTGTAGATCTGTGTCTTTATCAGAATGAATATGATGATATCTATGATGACCTGACCACCAAAGAGGTCCTTTTTGAGATGCCCAAGTTCCAACTAATGCTAAAATAAATTGAAATACTCTAGAAGTCTGAAAAGCTTTGTGTGCAAAGTAGCGATGGTACCCAGCGGTCAAAGCAAATGTTCTAGCTGAAAATGTAACAAGAAATACAACTAAGGCAGTAATATTATAATTTACAAAAAATATTGCCAGGCAAGCAATATGCATAATAGCAAAAGCTATTATAGTAAGTTTATTAGATTGTGTTTCCATGGTTTCTCCGGTTCTAAATCATCTTTTTAGCAATTTTAAAGTAAAGTTTGTAAGGTAAAGTTGCAATAAGTTTTAGAATTATAGTGAATTTTTTTGTAAAGTGAACCTCAAATTTATTTGACTCTAAACCTTTGATAATGCTAAGGGCAGCTTCTTCAGGTTGAAGTAGAACTGGCATTTTAAAATTATTCTTGTCAGTAAGTTTAGTTTTAACAAAGCTTGGATTTATTAGACGGATATCAAGCTCAGTATTTTCTGCTTTTAGGCTCTCAACTAAATTTATAACACCAGCCTTAGTAGCAGCATAAGGTTGTGATCTAGGTAAACCGATATAGCCAGCGACACTAGCTGTAATAGCTAGCTGACATTTAGGATTTTTTTTGAGATAAGGTAGCGTAAATCTTATTAGGTAAAAAACAGCAGTTAGGTTAGTTTGGATAGTTTTATTAAGATTTGAAATGGCAATGTCAGCAATTAATGAAGGTTCATAGAATGCGGGCAAATATATAATATAATCAGGATTATAGCTAAGAGCTATATCACTTCCTTTTTTGAAGCTCTCAAAATCTGCCACATCAAGATCAACAGTATGAGCAGTATTTTTTAGACTTGCAGATATGCTTTGTAGTTTGTCTAGTGAACGAGCTGATATTATAAAATTAGCTTGTATTGAATTATCAAGTTTCTTGAGTAATGCATTACCAATACCATCTGTTGCGCCAATTAACCATATAGTTTTATCTGCAAATTTTTGCATAGTTATTCTCCAGATTTTTCTTTATGCATAAATAGCGTTAATGAACCAACTGTTAGTCCAAATTTTTTGAATGTATTTTTGTTTATAAGTACACCATCGTTCATTAAGTACATCCAATCATCAAAGCTAATTTTGTATTTTTTGTCGCCAACTGGGATATTCATTTGATATTGCCAGTTCATAGCGTTGCCTTCAACATAGATTTTAGCAGTACCAATTACGTCGCCTGTTGTACCTTCGTAGTAGTTATCAGAAATTTTCTTAATCGTCCAAATACGGTGATCTTTTTGGCCGTCATAGTAGACCATGTGCTCATCAAATGTGCCGACATCACCATTCCAGCTAGCAGTTCCAGAGAAGTCAAACTGCTTAGTGACTTTTCCTTTATAGTCTTGAATAATCCCTGTGCCAACAATTTTACCTTGTAAATACTGTTGTAGGTCAAGCTTTGGACCGTTTCCTTTGTAACTTGATATATCAGCTGAGCATCCAAATAATCCTAATGCCATAATAATTACTCCTATTCTAGATATTAATTTTTTCATAAGCCCCTCAATTGTCTTGACAATGTTTGATATGATGAGTTATCGCTAAGCCATATTTCAAAAAAATATTTTGAAAGATCTTTGTCTGGTATTTGACCAATTAGACCATTGTCTGAATATATATATCCTTTACCATCTTCATCCATATAACCGTACAGGTTTGTACCGTTTTGGACATCGGGAATTAAATGATCAAAGGTATCTCTATATTCTTGATAATTTGCCTTAACTTGCTGTGGATGTTGGTATGATATTTCTTTAACAGTATGTTTAGAGATAGTTTTCCCATCCATATTTCTAAGGTAATGAATTTTTAGTAAAAATGGTTTATCCCAATTAAAATTTCCATCTTGAGTGTAAAGTTCAGCATCATAAACATCAAAAAACCATTTAGAAAAATGAATTTTACCAACTTGTTGTACTTGTTGAGATTTTATTTGCTGCAAAGTTAATTCTTCAGCGTAAGTGAATAAAGGAAAACTAATAATGATAAATATTAGTAGTCTTTTAAGCATGGACAATCTCCAACTGTACAACATCAATACGCCCATGAGTAAATGCAGCACTACAAGAGTTTAAGTAGAAACGCCACATTCTCTGAAAACGCTTGTCAAAACCTAGTTTTATTAGCTCAGGCTCTACATTTACGAAATTTCTGTCCCATTCATCAAGAGTTTTAGCATAATCTTTTGCAAAAGATTCAGTACCTACACATTTTAGACCAACCTTATCGAGTTCCAGATTAATTTGTCCCATAGATGGTAAGAAGCCACCGGGAAAAATAAAGGTTCTAATCATATCAGTACCTTTAGCATAATCCGCAAAAAGCGCATCATCAATGACAATGGCTTGAATAACAATCTTACCATCTTCTTTAAGTAGTGATTTAAGCTTAGAAAAATATGTGTTCCAATATTCTCTACCCACTGCTTCGATCATCTCGATTGAAACGATATAGTCATATTTATCACTTTGGATGCGGTAATCTTCAATAACTATATCAGCTTTTTTCCCAACTAGTCGCTTCGTAGCATAGTCGTGTTGTTCTGTCGATAGAGTGATGCCTTTGAGTGTGTAGTCACCACTATTTAGGGCTGTTTCAGCAAATCCCCCCCATCCACAGCCAACTTCAATGATTGAGCCATTTTTTTTATCAAATTTATCAATTATGTTTTTGTATTTATTGATTTGTGCTTGCTCTAATGTTTCATTTTGATTTTTGTACATCGCAGATGAATAAGTCATGGTTTTGTCTAACCACAAACTATAAAAGTCATTACCTAAGTCGTAATGATCGTAGATGTTTTTCTTACTCTGTTTGATGCTATTACGTTTAGTAAGGTAGCCAAGTTTTTGTAATAATTTAAAAAGAAAATTTGGCTTCATGTATTGACCAAATGCTTCTTCATTAACTAAACCTAGTAGAATCAGAGATTTAAGATCTGATGTTTCCCAGTAACCATCTCTATAATCAGCAGCAAATCCAATGTCTGATTTTAGTTGTAAGTTTACTACTGTGCGCCAATCTTTTAGTTTTAGATCGGCTGTTGGACCTTGTTTTTCGCCTTTTGTATAAATAGTTTCGTTTTCTGGAGTTGTTAAATATAGCTCACCACATTCTAATTTGTTAAGTGATTCTAATAAATTTTTTCTAACGGTTTTTTCAAACATTTCAAAAGGCAAAGGTTGATTATTCTGTACGTAAATATTAGCAAATAAATATTGAGGTAATATTGCTGGAATATTAAATTTTGTTAATAAATTTATAAGTAAGCTTTATATTTCTGATATGGGTAAAATATTGTCGGGAATCTAACTATTTGGACTTATAATATTAGCTACACTGACTCGAATATTTTTCTGCTCAGGTTTTGGAATATATTTTATGCGTTTAAATACGATTTTTAGAGCTTGCCAGTGAATTAGATAGATAACTTTGAAAGTTAGAAGTGGAGATCTAAAAAATTCTTTGACTAAGTTTGTACTTGATAAAGGTTTGATTTGACCATTAATTGCTGTACCAAGTTGGAGCTGATTATTATCATAGTAATTGATAATAACTTGATTTTTTGCATTATTATCAAAATCAAGTGCGAAGTTGAATTTATAAAAGCCTTGTCTTGGATAAAAAGGTGATACATGAAATATTTTTTCTGCTTTGAACCATGTTTTATCTGTAATTTCGTTGCCATTGTTGTGGCAAATATAGCTATGAGTTTCTTTGAATGTGTTGTTGACTTCTGCTATCACAGCTACAAGTTTTTTTTCACTATAACAAAGCCAAAAGCTAACGGGGTTAAATAAGTATCCTAGAACTCTAGGCATAGTCATCAATTTGATTTTATCATATTTAAGGTTGTGCTGGTCTAATAAATTAGTTGCCCATTTTAGACTACTTGAACCATCTTTTAGACCATGATCCTTATCATAGAAAGAATACAAGTTAGGTTTATTGATACTAAAAAAACTAGTCTTACTTTGCTTAAGATTAAGCATGTCCAAAATAATATAATATGATTTATATCTGAAAGAATTTTGCTTTGGATGATGCCTCTTATGAAAAACTTTTGAGCTTAAGATAAAGTTTTTTACCATGGAGTTTTGATTCCTAATTTATTCGCAACATTTACTGCACTAAGTATACCATCTTCATGGAAACCATAGCGTAGATAAGCTCCACAATAGTATGTGTTGTTAAGTCCTTGGATTTTATCAAAGTCTTTTTGAGCTTGAATGGCTTTTTTATCAAAAACAGGATGATCAAAAGTATGTTCGTTGATGATTTTTTGTGGATCAGGTTTTTGATCCGGGTTAACTGTAACAAAATAATCTATATTAGTATCTAAGGGTTGAAGATTATTCATCCAGTAGCTAAGTGAAACTACATCACGTTTGTCTTTAGTTTCAGCACTTAGATAATTCCAACTTGACCACGCAGCTTTGCGTTTTGGCATAATACTAGCATCTGTATGTAATATTACGGAGTTCGGTTGATATTTTATAGCAGATATAAGTTTTTTTTCATCACTGTCGGCATCACCTAATAGTTCGAGAACTTCATTGGAATGGCATGCAAAAATAACCTTATCATATTCTATGGTGTTATTGTTGATATCAGTTATCAAAGTTTTATGGGTTCTAGTTACATTGGTAGCTTGGGGTGCAAATTTAACATTAGCGGATTTTAGTTGAGTTATGATTTTGTCAACATATACTTTACTACCGCCTTTGACTGTGTACCATTGGACTGGTTTGGTAGTTGTAAGTAGCCCATGATTATCAAAAAATCGAATAAAACTAAGGGCAGGGAAGTCATACATCTTCTCTAGTGGAGTGCTCCAGATACAGGCTCCCATCGCTAGTAGATAATAATCTTTGAAGCAGTTACCAACATTTATAGATTCTAGATATTCAGCAAGGCTTATATTTTCATCAAGAGTGTTGTTTTCAAGATGCTGTCTTGAGATCTTATTAAATTTTAGAATATCTTTTATCATTTTATAGTAACTTGGTCTGAAAATATTTGACCATTGAGCGAATAAACTTTTGATACTACTAGATCCATACTCAAACTTACCATTTTTGATAGATACACCAAAAGACATGTTGCTGTCGGCGACGGGCACATTTAAATGCTTGAATAATCGCGATAAGTGATAATATGTGTGGTAGTTAAAGACAATGAAGCCAGTATCTACAGCGGTGCTATTTACCTCTAATGTACGAGCATGTCCACCGTAATAATTATTTTTTTCATAAAGAGTAATGTCGTATTTTTCTTTGAGAAGATAACTGATGGCAAGTCCGGATATGCCACTTCCTATTACTGCTACTTTTTCCATATATTTAAATTGATTGTAAGAATTTTAGTTAATTATAAGGGTAATTTTTAAACCTTTAAAAACATAGTTAAAATTTGTTAATGTAATGGTAGCGAGATTTCTATAATTAAGCCATGAGGATTGTTGTTAGTAGCAGTGATATCACCATTATGAAGGTGTATAATTTTTCTTACAAGAGAAAGTCCTAAGCCATTACCTATTTGGCTACGGCTTTTTTCTTCACGAAAGAATCTTTCAAAAATCTTATCAATATTTTCTTCATTTACACCAATCCCTTGATCGGTAAATGTGATGTTATATTTTGAGTTTTGAATTTTTGTCGAAATCGTTATTTCAGTATTATCTTTTGAGTATTTATAGCTGTTGTCTAGGATATTTGTAATACTTTGGAAAATAAGATTTTTATCGATATTTAAATTTTTTGAAATAACAGAGATATCTAATTTGATATTCTTTTGTTCAAACATTGGTTCATAAAGTTCAATAGCATCATCGATAATTTTTTTTACATCAGAATTTTTTTTGAGTAAGTTTTCACGACCATGTTCAAGACGATTAAGTCTTAGGATACTATTAAAGATATTAAGCAATTGATTACACTCTGCCAATGCCTCAGATGTGTCATCATTTGGACAAGTTTGCTCAAGGCTTTCAAGCTTGTTTTTTAAACGAGTTAGAGGAGTCTTTAGATCGTGAGCAATATTATTTGAAACGCTTTTGATATCTACCAAAAGCTCATCGATATTAGCTAGCAGGATATTGAGTATATTAGCTAAATTACTAAGATCATCCCAGCTTGTATCAGATTTGATTCTTTGGCTAAAGTCGCGAGTGTTAACAATAGAGGCAGCAGAGCTAGCTATAAAATTGATTTTCTTAACAACAAAAACACTGATCAAATAACTGATGATGACAACGCTTGCTGTACAGAAGATACCAATACTTAGGGGGATTATATGCTCAGTAACTCTATTACCAAGCGCGGAGAAAATTATATAAATCCAAGATGCTATACTTAAACCTAAAAGTATTGTAAAAAGCACTGCCATTTTAAAGCTTGAGCTAATTATATACCTACGTTGAATAGTGTCGTTGAATTTATTCTTGTATGACATATCCAAAACCTCGTATAGTTTTTATAGGGTCAGGCAGACCATTCTCAGTGAGCTTGTTGCGCAGGCGAGAGATATGTACTTCAACTACATTTGTCTGAGGGTCAAAGTCATAATCCCATACCTCTTTAAGTATCATCGTCTTGCTAACCACCTCATTTTTATGTTTAAGAAGTAGATGTAAAACTTTGTATTCTCTTTGTTGTAATAATATTAATTCATCATTGCGACGTACTTCATGAGCGAGTTCATCAAGAACTATATCTCCGCAGGTCAGTTTATGAGACTGTGCATCAGCAATTTGTTTAGTTCTTCTGTATAGAATATTAACACGAACCATTAACTCATCTATTGAAAACGGCTTAGTTAAATAATCATCACTACCTGATGTAAGACCTTGAATTTTATTCTCAGTGCTATCAAGTGCACTTAGAATAATCACAGGAATTGTTACATTTTGTTTACGTAAAATTTTTAGCAAAGATATTCCGTCTAAATACGGCATCATCCAATCTATAACAACCACATCATAATTATTGGTATTGATTAGGAATAGTGCTTCTTTGCCATCGTGAGCTAATGTTGTTTCAATACCATTTTCTTCAAATTTGGTTTTTATAAACTGAGCAATTTTTTTATCATCGTCAGCAACTAAAACTTTTGGTTTATCAGTCATTGAGTCTATATACATATTCAATTCACATACTATAATTATAGCTTATTAATAGTCATGTAACTTGAAAAAAATAGCTATAAAACTTATTTATAATTTTAGACTATTTGTGTATAAAATATTTACATCAAAAAGATGGAGGTTGAAATGAAGAAAATTCTAGCAACAATATTCGGTTTAATGGTTGTGTCAGGAGTATATGCTGAGAGTTATCAGATGTATGCAAAACCAGATGAAAAATCGAAAAAAATTATGACAGTTGATGATCGAAATCCCCAATTTAGAGCTATTTTTTCAAAGGGTAAATGGATTGAGATAGTTGATCAAAAAGATGGTACTGTTGGTTGGGTAAAACAAAAACCTCAAAACAGTACGCAAGTATCTAATAATAAACCTATAGAAAAGATGATGGCAGATTTTCAAAAGCAACAGCAGATGATAGATGAAAACTTCAACAGAACAATAGCAAACATTGATCAGAATATTGCCCAAATACAAGCTGAATCTAAAACATCAAAAGTTACTAAAAAGCCAGATGTATATAAAGAATTTAGTTCTATAACAATTAAGTCAGATGGTAAAACTGCTAAAATTGTCAAAAAAACAGAAGATAGCACTGGAAAAGTCGAAACAGTAGAGAAGGAAGTACCGGCTGATCAGCTAAATACTATTAAAATCTAGCGTTAGATTTAATTTTACTATTGATGATGTTTGCAAATAATAAATCCTTATTTAATATCTTTTGTTTCTAAAGTGTGTTCAATAAGTTAAAATTACTGTGTAAATGCCACACCAATGGGGAGTACGTTATGTATGAAGAAGAGTTCTTATCAGAAAAATTACAGCATTTCACATTAGTAGACATTGCTCTTGTTAAAATAGTCTACTTCTTGGTGGGCTTGCTTGTAGCTACAAACTATCTAGTTCTAACTGAAGTGAGTTGGATTTTTTATTTATTAATGTTTTTAACGGCAGTATTTCCAATAGTGATTCATCTATTTTCATTTGAGGGATCATATATTGAGAAAGCTAGAATGTATCTAAAGACAAATAAGCCATCATACCAAGTTCTTCTGTTTTTTAGCCAGTTCTTCTTTGGATGTATGGTAGTTGTACTTGTTCCGGTATTAATATTAGTTCCTTGGTATGTTTATTGTATCTTGATAGTTATTCTTGCTATTAAGCCAATGCGTTCAAATATGTTTTGGTAGAGTGAGGTTATCGAATTGAAAAAAAGCACACACGATGGCCAAAAGGTTTACTCAAAATTGGTTTTAAAGGTTTATAACTTTTGGGTTTTGTTTTTTAATAATACTTTTTTATGGAAATGTAAGACTTCCAAGTTGCTTAAATTATACAAAACCAATGTCTCTAAAAATCATTTAGATATAGGTGTGGGCTCTGGATACTATTTAAAAAAAGTTAATAACCAGCTCCAACAAGTAACACTTATGGATTTAAACCCAACATGTTTGGATTATGTAGCAAAGGCTTTGCCAGCTAAAAGTGTTTTGACTTATAAGGTAGATATTCTTGAAGCTATTCCTGAGAAATTTTATTCCAAATTTGACTCTATATCATTTAACTATCTAATTCATTGTTTACCTGATAATGGTAACAAACAAGTTGTTTTTGAGAATGTTGCAAAGATGCTTAAATCTGAAGGTGTAGCATTTGGATCAACTGTCATTAATGACTATAGCTCAAATCTTGCAATTAAGGTGGCTAATAAATTTAATGACAAAGGAATATTCGATAATAAAAATGATACTTATGAATTGATAGAAAAATATATAAAGAGTAATTTTGCTGAATATACTATAAAGCAAATAGGCTCAGTTTGTGTATATATTATGTCTAAACCTCTTAGATGATCTTTACTATTTATAATCAATAACATTCTTAATTATTTTTGTTATAATCGCTATATAGACAAATTATTCTGTTCACAAAAATAATGAAGAAAAAGCTTTTATTTGTAACTTTATCGGCAAGCTTAATTTTGTTGGGCTCATGTAGTAAAACAACTGTTGCTTATGAGGATCCAAATGGTGTAGATACAACATCTATTAATTTTAGTTCTACTGATTTGCAAGCTATTACAAACAAGATGACTGAAGATATGCTGAATTCACGAGCGGTTAAGAGAATTACTGCTATGGATACACCAACATTATTCTTTAGTAATATTCGTAATGAAACAAGAGAGCATATCAATACGACAATGTTATCAAATACAGTACAGACACAGATTATCAAATCTGGATTGTTCCAAGTTACTGATATGTCTCAAATCAAAAATGTACGTGAGCAGCTTGGATATCAAGCTAATAGTGGTATGGTTGATCAAACTACAGCTACTAAGATTGGTCAGCATATTGGTGCTAGATATATGGTTTATGGTTCTATTCAAGATATTGATAATACTAATGTTGATGGAGATAAGAGATCTAAATTCTTCTTGGCAACATTGAAGATGATGGATCTAAAAACAGGTCTTGTTGTATGGCAAGATGATAAGCAAATTCGTAAATCACAGACTAAATCAACATTTGGCTGGTAGTTAGATTTCAAAATGGTTATTTCAGAGTAGATCTGAAATTTCTTAAAACATAGGAGATAAAATACTATGAAAAAGAAAATATTAAGTTCATTAATTGTTTCATCATTATTAGTAAGTCCTTTAGTTGCTGCAGAAACAACTGTAGATACTAAATCTACAGCTGAGCAGTCGCAATCTGTTGATATGGGTTCAGATGTGTCTAATCTTAATAGTGCTATCTCATCAGATTCAAAAGCAGTTGCAACAACTGCAGAAGATAAGAGATCAGCAGAAGAAATATTAAGTGATGTAATGGAGAGTTATATCGATCAGAATAATCTTAGAGATAAATATGATTATGTTGGTTCTGCTATAGGTACAGCCTCTGTTAATCAAACAAATTCAAATTATGTCGACAGTGCTCAGTTGGCATTTGAGAAAGCTCTAATAAAAGCACAGGCAGAATACATATCATTTATATCAGCAAATACAAAAGTTGATAAGAGTCTAAGCATAGATAGTACACAAGGTTCTAATGTAAATGACATTAATACAGATTCTGATAAGCCCAAAGAGGGTACTCAAGCTGCGATTGATGCTAAGCAACAAGCATTAGAAGAAGCAAAGCTAGATAAACAATTAAAAGATCAAGGTTTAAACCCAGATGATTTTGCAACACCAGATGAAAAGAGAAAAGCTCTTTTAAGCCAGCAAATGACAGTCAAAAGCTTAACTACAGGATTTGGTAACTTATCAGGTCTACTACCAATTAAGACTTTTGTTGTAGAAAAAAATGGTAATGCTGCTATTGGTGTAGTGGTTATTTACTCAGATAAAATTAAAGGAATGTTTGAGGATATCAAACATGGTAATGAACCTGTAATCGTTGGTAAAGGCGGACAATCTCCTTCTGACTTATATAAGGATAAGTCAGGTGAAGATATGATGGGTGATTATGGTATTCGTGTTGGTTTTGGAGAAGATAATAAACCATATATCTTATCATATGGTCAAGGCTCGTACACAGGTCCAAAGCTTCAAGGAGTTTCAGCTGGAGATTATGGTTATAAGCAAGCTGAGATTATGGCAAGAGCAAATTTAGTTACACTAATAGCTGGGCAAATGTCGACAAAAGAAGCTTTGACTATGTCTGAGGATATATCTAGCACTCTTGCTAAAAATACTAAGACGCAGCAAACACGCAGAATAGATGCGACTGATATTGAAAAGACACTATCTACATATTACAAAACAAAAGCAAACCTAGATATTATTGGTCTTAAAACTGTTAAGAGATGGCGTTATAAGTTACCAAGTACAGAGAATACTGTATATGGTGTTGTATTAAAGTGGGATCCTAAGCAAGTAGCTACAGCAAATAAGATTAAAAACTTTAATTATGATGAATATCGTAAACAAAATGCTAAAAGTACAGAAAGTGGAGAAACTTCGTTAAATGGTAAAGTAATTATTAGACAAAGTGATGATAATAAATATTTAAACCAGTTCTAGGGTAATGTGATGCAAAAAATATTGATTTTTTTTTCTTTCTTACTGATTTCTATAGTTACTAATAATGCTTTTGCTGCAGATTCTGCTACAAATATTGTGTCTGATAGCTCAGCTAATTTGTCAAATAACTCATCAGATACTAATTCTGGAAGTACGCTTAAATATAAAGGCGTAGATGAGCGTAATAATCTTAAAATGTTCACAGTTGCTATATTACCTTTTGATACGAAAGGAGCAACTAATGAAAGTATTTACAGTGAGAAAGAGCTTCAAAAAGGACTTAATCAGAATATCATAGCTCAAATAACTCAATCACGTAAGTTTAGAGTATCAAATAGAGATGCTAAAGATGAGAAAGCTTATGAAGAGGAAATTAGACGTATAATAAATTCCAATGATACCAGTGAGAAAGCTAAGCTAAATCAAAGAATAGGCGCTGATTTTATATTAACTGGCGATATCCTGGGATTAAACATTAGTAAGAAAAAGAGTTCGTATTATGGAGAAGACTTTACAACATTGAATGTCTCAGCTAGTGTAGCTTATCGGATGATTGAGCTGGCTACGATGGAGGTTAAATGGTCGAATGTAGTTAGATTGCAAGTACCAGCAAATATCGCTAACGAGTATACTAACTATGATAATGGTGATCACTCACAGATATTAAGCTATGTAGCTGAGCAAATCGGTCAAACAATATCTGAACAAATTGTTGGGGCTATATACCCTCTTCAAGTGTTAAAAGTAGATGATGGTGAAATTTACTTCAATCGTGGTGGTAATGGAGTCGTTAAGGCTAGTACTTATGAGATTCGCCAAGAAGGGGGTACTAGTGTTGATCCGGCAACAGGACAGCATATTGTCTTAGATAGTAAAGTTTTAGCAAAAGTACGAATTACAGATGTGATGCCTAAGTATTCTGTAGGTATTGTAATTGATGGTAGCTTATCTAAAGTACATCCAGGTTTACGTGCTTACCTATCCAAGTAGTATGAAAGTTAAAGTCTGTTTGTTATCTATTGTATGCTTAATAATTTCTAGCTGTGCGACATTCAGTGGTAGCCATCCTGATAAGGTAGAAACTGCCAAAGATGCTATTGAAACATGCAGATATAAGCCTATTGAAACTAAATTTGACAATGCTTTTAGTGGTGATGGTGTTAATGCTTCTATCGGTTTCTTAGAAACAGGACGTTTTGATCAGCTACTTGGTAAAACTGAACTATCACAAGCTAAATATACCAAGGCAACGGATTATGTTGCAAAGTCAGAAGCAGAAGCAAAAATAAGAGTTAGGAATATACTTAAAAATACTCAAGCTACTCTTTTAAGCGATAAAGAGAGATATTACTATATATCTGATTATGAAATTACTTTTTTATATGCTTATCAAGCACTAAACTACTTAAAACAGCATGACTTAGAAAATGCTGCTGTCAGTATTCGTAACTTATCATATGCACAATATGCCACTTATGAAGCAAAAGATTTAGCTGCTCAGACAAATAAAACCAGGTATGAAGAATTTA
This sequence comes from Francisella salimarina, assembly GCF_007923265.1. Classification (NCBI taxonomy): domain Bacteria; kingdom Pseudomonadati; phylum Pseudomonadota; class Gammaproteobacteria; order Thiotrichales; family Francisellaceae; genus Francisella; species Francisella salimarina. The sequence continues at coordinate 195,120 of NZ_VOJA01000001.1, read as the reverse complement.
ATCATGTTAATTCTAGACAGGTTTCATCAAATATATCTAGTTCAAAACAATATAGACAGTTAGTGAGTATAGCTGATAGGGTAAAAAACTCTTATGAAAATGCTTTTGGATATTATCTAGAGGCTTTGATATATCAGTCATACGATACCGATCTAAATAATGCTAACTTATCAATGAGTAATGCTCTAAGGGTTGTTCCAAATAATCCATATGTTAGAGAAGACTATGACGAAATTAAGAACGCTTTTGACACTGGTCATAATATCTATCCACAAGGGCAAGGTAAACTTGTTGTAATATATGAGAGTGGTTGGGTAGAGCCTATTAAAAAATTTGATATACCAATCGTGATATTTTTCCAACAAGCTGGAGTTCAAAAAATTTCGTTACCATACTATGGCTCTTATAGGTTGACATCTAATGCCGATGTGCAAATCTTAAAAGATAATAAGATTATTGATAAAGGCAAAACTGCATTATTGGTTGATACAACTGCAATGGCAGCTAAGTCATTATCAGATCAATATCCTGCGATTGTAACTAGAGAGGTTTTGCGTCTGGTTACAAAAACAGCTATTTCTGTGGCGGCTATTAGATCATCAGGTGACTATGCAGCATTGGCAGCAATTGGAACTTCGGTGTATAATATGGCGACAACCCAAGCAGATCTCAGAAGTTGGAATCTTTTGCCCAAAAATGTTGATTTATTCTCTAAGAATTTAAGCCAAGGTGAATATACGCTCAAAATTAATAATAAAGATACAACTGTAACTATTATGCCTCAAAAAATAACTTTGGTATGGTTAACTAGTGAAGGTTGCTATCAAAGGATATTATTAAACGAAATTTTATAACATTGATTGTAAATAAGTTTTGAAAATTAATCTTTTAAAAATGCTCAAAAGTATTTTTTAGTTGTAATAATACATTCTGTCGAGAAATAAATAATTGCATAAGTTTCTATTGATTAATCCTATTCTTGAGAATATATTTAAAAGGTTAAATTTTTTTAAAATAAAGCTATTTAATAGTAAATTGGAGAAGATATGAGAATCTTATCAGTTCAAGATATGGCAAAAATAGTGCAGAAGCACGGCTTTGATAATTTTATTAAAGACCTAGTTGAATATACAAAACAAGACTTTATAAGATGGCAAGAGTTTGATAAATCACCAAGATATGCAGCTCATGTTCCGGGAGGTGTTCTGGAACTTATGCCAACTGCTGATAATAAACTATTTACATATAAATGTGTAAATGGGCATCCTGCAAATCCGTTTGAAGGTAAGCAAACAGTTGTAGCTACAGGTCAATTAAATGAGATTAAACATGGTTATCCATTACTTATATCTGAAATGACTGTTCTTACTGCTCTAAGAACTGCTGCTGCGACTGTCTTAGCAACAGATTATTTAGCACGTAAAGATAGTAAGACTATGACGCTAATAGGTACAGGTGCTCAAAGTGAATTTCAAACTTTAGCTCATAAATTAATCAGACCTATTAAAACAGTAAGATATTTTGACACAGATCCAGAAGCGATGAAAAAATATGCTAACAATATGAAAGGTGTTGATCTTGAATTTATCGCTTGTGATAGTGCTAAAGAAGCTTGTGAGGGTGCAGACATCATCGTCGTATGTACGGCTTGTAAACTTCATGCAATTGTTATTGAAAATGATTGGGTTAAAGAAGGTGCACATATAAGTGGTTTAGGTGGGGATTGTCCTGGTAAGACTGAGCTTGATATGGATATTCTTTTTAGAGGTAAAGTAGTTGTTGAATACAAAGAACAATCAATGATTGAGGGAGAAATCCAGAATTTATCACCACAAGAAGTTGAACAGGTTTTACATGCTGAAGTATGGGAAATTTTAACTGGTAAGAAAAAAGGTCGTGAAAATGATAAAGAAATTACCATCTATGATTCAGTAGGTTTTGCTGTTGAGGATTTCTCAGCACTTCGTCTTACTTTAGATTTAGCTGAGAAGTATGATATTGGTAGCCAAATGGATATGGTACCGCCAATTAAAGATCCTAAAAATTTATTTTCAGTATTATAGTATTGGAGTAATAAGATGAAAAAAGTAGAAGCTGTAGGAATAGCTATTGGTAATGCTGGTAGAGAAATTGGTTGTGGAAGAGCACCATACGCTTTGTTGAATGAACTAAGAGATAGACGTATAGATGCCCAAATTATCAACTACATTGGTGGAAGAGCTGAAGTACCAACTATGGGTAAGTATTTTACTAAGGTTGCTCAGGCGGTATCTGAGATTCTTAAAGAAGGTAAGTTTCCTTTGGCTCTTGGAGGAGACCACTCATGTGCAATAGGTACATGGAGTGGAGTTTATGACTACCTTAAAGATCAGAAAAAAGAACTTGGTTTGATTTGGATTGATGCGCATATGGATAGCCATAGGCCAGAAACTTCTGAGACTGGTAATATACATGGTATGCCTGTAGCACATCTTTTAGGATATGGGCATGAGGAATTAACAAAAGTACTAAATGATAATCCAAAGTTAAAGCCTGAGAATATTGTTTTCTTTGGAATTCGTTCTTATGAAAAGCCAGAAAGAGACTTTTTGGAAAAATTAGGAGTTAAGGTTTATTATCAAAGTGATTTAACCGATAGAAACTTTGAAGAGTTATTTTCACAAGAATTTGAACGTCTTGAGAAGATTACAGAGGGTAATGTCGGGATTAGTTTTGATTTAGATGGTTTAGATCCTACTAATCTTGACGCTGTAGGAACTCCAGTTGAAAATGGTATTGACCCTCAGGTTTTTTACAAGACTATTGAAAAAATTAATTTTAATAGTTTGGTATGTTTTGAAGTGGCAGAATATAATCCCCTGATTGATAAAACAGAAATCTCTCTTAAATATATGTCAAAACTAATAAGATTAGTTGAAGGCAGTATAAAAAATCTAACTCAAAAATAGTTTATCTTTACAACATTTGATAACATTATCTTACAAGTTTCTCTTTATATATATCTGATGCATAGAAACAACCTTTTATTAATGACTGATAGTTATAAACATTCTCATCCTTATCAATATCCTAATGATGCTAACTATCTTCACTTTTATTTAGAAAGTCGTGGTACTGTAAATAGTGATTTAGGGGCGCATACTAGATTTTTTGGCTTACAGTATTACATCAAGAAATACTTATCTCAGCCAATTACACCAGAAATGATAGATGAAGCTGAAGAAATTCTAAAAGCTCATGGTTTGGTATTTTATCGAGAAGGCTTTGAGAAAGTCCTAAAAAAATATAATGGTTATTTACCAGTTAGGATTCGTGCTGTTAGAGAAGGAAGTTTAGTACCTTTACATAATGTATTGATGACTATAGAAAGTACTGATCCAGAGTTATTTTGGTTGCCTGGATTACTAGAGACACTACTTTTAAAAGTGTGGTATCCAACAACAGTTGCAACAATCAGTTTTAATATCAAAAAACTAATCAAAGAGTATCTTCTAGAAACCGCAGATAATCTCGATAAGCTAGAATTTATGCTTCATGATTTTGGCTATAGAGGTGTTTCATCAGAAGAGTCAGCAGGGATTGGTGGAGCGGCACATCTGACTAATTTTCTAGGAACAGACACTTTGGCAGCATTACAAATTTGTAAAGAGTATTATCATGAAGATATAGCAGGTTATTCGATTCCTGCAAGTGAGCACTCAACAATGACTAGCTGGGGTATTGGTTCTGAGTGTGAGCGCCAAGCCTTTGAAAATATGGTTGAGCAATTTGGAGATAATAGTGTTTTCTATGCTTGTGTTTCTGATAGTTGGGATTTTAAACAAGCAATACAAACTTGGATTGATTTAAAAGATAAGGTCAAAGCTAAAAAAGCAAACTTGGTAATTAGACCAGATTCGGGAGATGCTATAGATAATATTTTATATGCGCTTAATGAATTAGAAAAGGCTTATGGTAGTAATGTAAATGCTAAGGGATATAAAGTTCTACAAAGGGTAGCTTTGATACAAGGTGATGGAGTGAGTCTTAGTTTAGCAAAGAGCATACTATCAGCGATGAAAAAAAACGGGTTTTCTGCTGAGAATATAGCTTTTGGTATGGGTGGAGCATTGCTACAAGGAAATCATGAATCATCTATAAATAGAGATAGTTTCAAGTTTGCTATTAAATGCTCAGCAATCAAACGAGGGGATTCTTTAATTGGAGTTAAAAAAGAGCCTATCACAGATCCTACAAAGAAATCTAAACAAGGACGTCTAGATTTGATTAAAAATGCTAAAGGTAGTTATCAGACAATAGTTCTAGATGATCAGTATGCAATAGGAGATTATCATAGCGACTCAATTCTTGAGACTTATTATGAGAATGGACAAATTAAATTTGAACAATCCTTGTCAGATGTGAGAAAATATACTTAAGTTAGGTATAAATGTAATTTATTTGTATCTATTGCTGTATCTGTATGCAGTTAATTTAATTAATCAATAAAGATAAGGAGTATCTACAATGTTAGAGCATCATCCATTAGTTAAAGAATTCCCTGAGTTAAGAGATCAACTTCATAATGTTAAAGAAGATCATCATATTAGTAATCAAATGAAAAAGTATGAAGATCTAGATAAGAAAATATATAACCTTGAAAGTTCAGGCATGTTTGAAGATATGCAATTAGAAGAGCTAAAAAAACAAAGACTAGAAATCAAAGATACTATCTACAAAGCCCTAAAAAGCTAATCATTGAATAATTTCTATATGAGATTTGATTCTTAAATAAATTACTTTTTTCTATAATTTCTTATAAAACTTTAGTTCTATTTAGTATATCTTTATAGTTATATGTTTATTGCTTAGTTGTTGAGTATTTATTATATATTTTATAAAGAGGGTCTAATGTTAGTAACTAAATACCAAAAAATCGTTATAACTTTGATAGTTTTGACAGGTGTATGCTCTGGCTTTGATATTGGAGTGATATCAGGGACATTACCTGTTATTAAAGAGGAGTTATCTCTTAACCTTACACAACTATCTGAGATAGCTGGTATTGTCTTTTTTGGAGCTTTGCTATCCAAACTAATATCAGGACCATTAATGGATATCTTTAGTAGAAAAAATATTTTGGCTTTTGGAGCATTTCTATTTACAGTATCAATGATATTGATGATGATATCTAATACTTATACAACTTTGATGCTATCAAGACTTCTACAGGGAGTGTCGATTGGGTTCTTGTTGACGGTAATTCCTGTTTATATTTCTGAAACTAGTGTAGCTAAGTTTAGAGGTAGGGCGATGGCTATATTTCAATTATCACTAGTTTCTGGAATTTTTTTGGCTAACTTTTTTGCAAGCTTATTTGTCGCAAGTTTTGGTTGGAGACTGATATTTGCTTGCGCTATCCCTTTTTCAATTTTACTTTTCATCACTAGCTTAATAGCACCATTTTCACCATCTTGGTTAATTTTAAAGGGTAGAAATGAACAGGCACTAACTATTAGTGAGCAATTAGCTCTCAAAGTTCAGCATTCATTAACCGAAAAAAATAAAACAGGTTTTGTTGAGTTTATTAAAATTGTTATCAAACAAAAATACTATTTATCTGTAATACTGATTAGTTTAATGGCAGTTTTAAATGGCTTTGTTGGTATTAATGTCTTTATAAGTTATGGTCCTACTATGTTTGGTCAACTCAGTAGTTGTAGTAATTGTGATGCTACTTATTATGGTACAGCAATGACATTAGTCAATCTTATAGCTACTGTATTTGGCTTGTTCCTTGTCGATGTTATTGGTCGAAGAAAACTTATTATTAGTGGGTTATTAATTTCATTTGTATCTATATTTACAATGATCTTTTGTATAACAGCTGGGTATAATAATTTAGGTCTTCTGATGTTGATTATTGTTGTATTCGGAGGAGCTGTAGGTCCTGGAGTGTGTATATGGTTGGTATTATCGGAAGTTTTACCTGTACATATACGTGGTATAGGGATATCTGTAGCTCTTGTTTCAAAAGCATTAATAGAAAGTATGTTTATCTCGAGATTCTTAGATCTTACTCATAATTATGGTTATGCTCCTGTATTATATTTTATGGGAGCGTGTATTGTTGCATTTATATTTATTGTGTATAAATTTTTGCCAGAAATGACAAATAAAGAGCTTATTTAAGATGTGCTACTAAATCATCAAGCTTATAGCTTGCGATATCTTTTTGTTTTGCATGATGCTCTTCTAAGAGTGCAAAGTCTGCATCAGCATAAGCACATAGATCACCTTTTTCATTGAAGATATCAACTTTTATCCACACGGTAGTACGACCTTTACGAATTACGGTGGTTTTGAAAATATGTGCTACTTTACTATAGGTTGGTTTTAAGTATTTGATATTTAAGTTGCGGGTCATACAAAATGACTTACTAATACTTAAAACATGTTTGCCAAGAATATCATCGCATATAAGTGCGATAATACCACCATGAATAACATTATCCCAACCGACATGATTTGGTAGACATTTGAACTTTGTATACATATGTTCGCCAATATGATACAAAGGTAACTTCACACCAAGAGGATTCTTGGCTATGTCACTAAAGCAAGTGAAACTCCATGGAAAATCAATTGGTTTATAATTATCTAAATTTATCATTTTAGTTTAACCTATTGGATATTTAGTTATTTTTATAATGTTCAGGATTATTGGCTGCTAACAAGCTTCAATAATACCAGCTGCACCCATACCAGTACCAATACACATCGTAATCATAGCATATTTCTTACCAGTACGTTGTAGTCCATGTAACGCTTTGACAGTTAGTACAGTACCAGTTGCACCAAGAGGATGTCCTAAGGCAATAGCTCCACCACAAGGATTAACTTTATTCTTATGAAGTTTCAAATCATTAATCACAGCTAGTGACTGAGCTGCAAAAGCTTCATTTAGTTCAATCCAGTCAATATTATTGATATCTAAACCAGTTTGCTTGAGCACTTTTGGTATAGCTTTGATTGGGCCAATACCCATAATGCGTGGATCAACACCAGCTACAGCAAACCCTAGAAACTTACCTAAAGGTTTTAGGTTGTGCTCTTTTAGGTATTTTTCACTAACTAAAATCACAGCTGCAGCACCATCTGATACCTGTGAGCTATTACCAGCAGTCACAGATCCACCGTTAGCAAAAGCAGGTTTTAGTTTAGCTAATGCCTCTAGTGAGGTATCTTTTCGAGCACCTTCATCTTCAGTTATAGTTTGTTTATGATTAATGATCTCACCAGTAGCTTCATCTGGCTTATTGTGATCAACATCTATAGGCAGTATTTCATCTTTGAAATAACCACTCTCGATAGCATGGATAGCCTTTTGATGACTCTCAAGAGCAAAAGCATCTTGGTCTTGTCGTGATACATTCCAATCTTTAGCAACCATCTCAGCAGTGATACCCATTCCATAAGCTATTGCAACATTTTCATCTTTAGCAAAGATTTCTTTACTAAAAGACATTTTGTTACCACCAAAAGGAATCATACTCATACTTTCAACACCAGCACCGATAGCAACGTCAATATTACCTTGAGCAATCTCATTTGCTGCAATAGCAATTGACTGTAATCCAGAGCTACAATAGCGATTGATTGTAAAAGCAGGAACACTATTAGGTAGTCCTGCCAAAAGAGATGATATTCTTGCGACATTTAAGCCTTGTTCAGCTTCAGGCATCGCACAGCCGACAACTATATCTTCTATATCGTTAGGATTTATATTAGCTTCAGCGACAGTTCTTCTAAGTACATCCGCCAATAATTCATCAGGACGTTTTTTTGCAAAACCACCTTTTTTACCTTTTGTAACAGCAGAGCGTTTTGCAGCGACTATATATACGTTTTCACTCATGTCAATTACTCCTTAATTTCTTAGTGGTTTGCCAGTTTCTAGCATATATTTCATTCTAGCTTCTGTTTTCTCAGATATCGCAAGTTCTTTGAAGTTTATTAGTTCTCTATCGAGTAGCCAATCTTCCGAAACTTCAGTATCTTTTTCTATCTGACCACCACACATAGTATCTGCTAAATTTACTGCGATCTTATAATCATGTTCAGATATTTGATTACCATCACGCATATTTACTAATAAAGCTTTGATTGTAGCGATACCAGTTTCACCAAATACAGGGACTTTTTGTTTCAGAGGTGGTTGATAACCAGCTAGAGCCATAAGTTGAGCTTTTTTAATTGCTACAAGTAGGATTTCTTTAGTATTCATTACGATTATGTCATCATCGCGTAAAAAGCCCATTTCTTTAGCTTCATAGGCACTTTTAGCCACTTGTGCAAGAGCAAGGTTTTTATAACGACGCTCAAAGTCTTTCCAGTGATCTTGAGCTTGAGATGCTCTAATAGCCATTTCTTTTGAGCCGCCCCACCCAGGGATAATTCCTACAGCGGCTTCAACAAGACCAACATAGCTTTCATACGCAGCAACAGCAGCATCACTATGCAAGATAGTTTCACAACCACCACCAAAAGCAAAGCCCTTAACAGCTGCGACAACAGGTATCTTGCTATAGCGTAATTTTTTGCTGATAATTCTATGACCTTTACGGATTACCTCTTCGATAGCAGCTTCGCCATTCATTGCAAATTTGATACCAAATTCTTCTAAGTTGGCACCTACCGAAAATACATCTTGCTCTTGCCAAATAACAAGACCATCAAGATTTTCTTCAGCATAGTTGATAGACTCGGATATACCATCTAAAACATCATCGCCAATAGCACACATTTTGCTCTTAAATGAGAGTATTCCTATATTGTTATAGTCATTAATTTGCCATAGTTTGACACCATCATTTTCATACAGTGTTTGTGTTGCTAAAGTACTAGTATGTTCAACTATATTATCAGCGAATAGTTGACGCTTATAAACATCTAGGCTATCACGAGATATTAGGGTTTTATCCTTAAAGCTAAACTCTTTATTATTTTGATAAACACCGATATCAAGAGTATCAATCCAGCTAGGTAGAGTATTTTTTGATAATGCCTTACCAGCTGAAATATCATCTTTTAGCCAACTAGCTACTTTGTGCCAACCAGCAAGTTGCCATATCTCGAAAATACCTTGTTTCCAACCAAATCCCCAACGAATTGCTAAATCCATATCTTTAGGGAAATTTGATATATCTCCCACTAGATGAGCAGCATACAAAAACATTTCTCTAAAAGTTGCCCACAAGAATTGAGCTTGGGGATTATCGCTATTACGCAGACCTTCCAGTTTTTTGCTCCAATCTCTCTCAGCTAGTATATCTAAGACTTCTTTATCAGCTTTTTTATCAGAAGGGCGATATTCTTTAGTGTCTAAATCAAGTACTTTGATACCATCAGACTCTTTGATATATAAGCCTTTTTTGGTTTTTTGACCAAGTGAACCTGAGTTGATTAGACTTTGAATCCAGTTAGGTGTGTTGTATAGCTTCTGCCAACCATCTTCGAGATTATCTTTCATAGTTTCAACAACATGAGATAACACATCTAAACCAACTAAATCAGCAGTTCTATAAGTTGCACTTTTTGCTCGCCCTAGTTTTTTACCAGTTAGTTCATCGACAATTTCTAAAGGGATATTCATCTGCTCTGTATAGTAACAAGTTACAAGCATTGAAAAGACACCTAATCTATTAGCGATAAAATTTGGTGTATCTTTTGCGCGAATTATACTTTTACCAAGCTTTTCAACTAAGAATGTTTCTAGTTTATCCAAGATTTCAGAATTAGTATCTGCATGAGGGATTAGCTCAACTAAAGGCATATAGCGCGGTGGGTTAAAAAAGTGTACACCACAGAAATTAACTTTGAGATTCTCTGTTAATACTTCAGCTAATTTTGTGATACTCAAGCCAGAAGTGTTTGATGCTAAAATTGCATTTTCTTTGATGTGAGCAGAGATTTTAGAGTAAAGACTCTCTTTGATATCTATACGTTCGGCTACTGCTTCTATGATTAAGTCACAATCTGCTAAAAGTTCAAGATTATCCTCATAATTTGCAGGAGTAATGTATTTGATAGAATCTTTTGAACCAAAAGGCGCTGGGTTAAGTTTAGTAAGTTTTGCTAGAGAATCTTCAACAATAGCATTAGCGCTACCTTGTTGAGATTTTAAATCAAATAAAACAACAGGAAATCTAGCATTTGCAAAATGCGCGGCAATTTGAGCTCCCATAGTTCCAGCACCAAGAACTGCAATTTTATCAATAGCTTTACGCTGTGATTTATTTTCTACAGGTTCTAACTTATTTGCTATAGTGCTACTTGAGGTATTGCTACTTTCTCCAGCTGGGAGATATTCTTCGCCAAAAACTTTAAGATAACCTCGCATAGCATCTTCTTTTGACATACCTTTAATTGCATCCCAAGCCATCCACTTAGCTCGTTCAACCATTTTCAGTGCAGAAGGTTTTTTAGTATTATTATCACCTTCTTTTACTTGTTTATAAAAAGCATAGAGCTTTAACTTTTGGCTATTATCGGGCTTGAAATCAATAGTTGCATCACGAACAGCTATCAACATTTCTTCAAACTTTTTCTCTAACTCTGTCATATTTTCCTCCCGATGTTGGTTTATACATCGTTTTTAGATTCCGTTATTTAAACGAAATGACATTGGTACATATTATTTTTCGCTATTTTTTTGCCATTCTGGGTGAGCATTTTTAGGTCCTAAAGCATAATCGTCAAACTCATCTGTTTGAATTATATTATTAACCTTTATGAGCATCTCATTAGCAATATCTGCCTCTTGTTGAGAGATTATTTTATTCTCTAAAGCTATTTCAATAGAGTCTTGCCAGCTTGCTTTTGGTAGCTTAGAAGTTTTGATAGCATCAATAATTTTTTTCTTAATAGGTTGTGTAGTTAGTGATGCAAGATAAGCATTCTCAACTCTACCAATTGGATCATTATCATCATTTGGTATATAGCACTTATCTTTCATCCATTGTCTTGTATCGCTATTGCTCACTAATGATTTACAAATTTGTACTTCAAGCTTGTCAGATGGTCTTCTGAATTTTTTACCGTAAGGAAAAACAAAAAGCTTCATCTTAGTAGCAAATATTCTATTTGGGAAATTTCTAAATAAGTCTAACATCGCTTGTTGAGCTTGGTATAGACAGTGCTGAATACTCCAATCAACATAGATATCATCACTTTGAGGTTCGCCTGTGTCCTTATAGTATTTCAATACAGCTACAGCCATATACAGATAACTCATGATATCTCCCAAGCGAGCGGATAATCTTTCTTTACGTTTTAGGCCTGCACCTAATACTGTTATTGAAATATCATTAACATAAGAATAAGCAGTACTCATATGTGAGATATAGCGATAGTAACGCTTAAATTTAGAAGGATAGCTAGGAGCTGTAAAGCCTCCACTTAAACCATACCAAAGTGTACGTGAGCCATTTAGAGCCATGTATTTAAAATGACCTTTGAAATTGTCTGTAAATTGTTTTTCATCCTCATTCATTAGGCTTTCTATCTCGTTACGAATATATGGATGACATTTCATCGCACCTTGACCAAAAATCATTAGATTTCGAGTCATAATGTTGGCACCTTCAACTGTTATGCCAATAGGTGTTGCCATATATGGAATAGCTAGATAGTTATTTGGACCCATAATGATTGCTCGACCACCGTGGATATCCATAGCATTGTTGATGGTTGTACGTCCCATCTCGGTTAGGTGATATTTTGCAATTGCAGATGATACAGATGGTCGCAAACCACTATCAACAGCAGAAACTGTGAATTGACGAGTAGCATTGGCAATATAGGCAAGCCCTGCAGTTTCAGCTAGTTTTTCTTGAACTCCTTCAAATTGAGCAATAGGAACTTTGAACTGTTCACGCACACTTGCATAAGCTGCTGTCATTACAGCGGACATTAATGTATTGGCTGTGCCACATGCTGGTAATGAAATAGCTCTACCTATAGATAAGCACTCAACTAGCATCCGCCAACCTTCACCAGCCATTTTTTGTCCGCCGATTATCCAATCGATTGGGATAAAGACATCTTTAGCTTTGATATAGCCATTCATAAAAGCTTGCCCTAGAGGAAAACCACGCCTACCAATTTCTAAACCTTTGTGATTATACGGTAGTAGGGCACATGTTATACCTTCATTACCTGTTTCATCAAGTAAGCCATCAGGATCTTGTAGTTGAAAAGCTAAACCAACTAGAGTGGCAATAGGAGCTAATGTAATATAACGTTTGTTGATATTCTTTAGTTTGATACCTAAAGTTTTTTTGCCATTGAACTCTTCATGGCAGACAATACCATAATCAGGCAATGAAGTCGCATCAGATCCTGCTGTTGGTCCTGTTAAAGCAAAACATGGTATCTCTTGCCCAGAGGCTAATCTAGGTAGATAGTGATCTTTTTGCTCATCTGTACCATAATGAACTAGAAGTTCACCAGGTCCAAGTGAATTAGGTACCATTACAGTGATTGCTGCAGTGACACTTTTGGTTGCTAGTTTCATAACCACTTCTGAGTGAGCCGCTGCTGAGAAGCCTTTACCACCGTATTCTTTGCTAATAACTAAACCTAAAAAGCCTTTTTCACGCATGTATTCCCAAGCTTCAACGCTTAGATCTTTGTCTTGATAATTAATCTTCCAATCATCAATTAGCCTGCATAACTCGGTTGTTTCATTATCTAAAAATGATTTCTCTTCAGCTGTTAGTTCAAATTTCTTTAAACTATGTAACTTATTAAAATCAGGTTTCCCTTGAAATATATCTTGTTCAAACCAGTTATCACCAGCATTTAGGGCAGTTTGTTCAGTTTGAGAAATACTAGGAGTAGCCTTTTTTGCAATATTATAAATTTTGTTGAACATCTTTAGCTCCTTAAGCAAAAAGCTGTTTAGTTATTTATTTTCATATTTTTCAGCATATTCTTTTTGTAATGCATTTACATCTATTTTTCCAACAGTATTTTTAGGTAACTCATCTATGAAGATTATTTTTCTAGGTAATTTATAATGAGCTAATTTAGTTTCACAGTATTTAAAAATTTCTCTTTCAGTAAGTTTTTTGTCATTTTTTAGTACAACAAAAGCAACTGGCATTTCACCTGTTTCGTTAGAGTGCCCTTTGATAACTGCTGCATCCTCAATCTCTTCTTTTTCAGTTAATACTAATTCAACTTCTTTAGGAAAAACATTAAAGCCTGAGACGATAATCATGTGTTTAATGCGTCCTGATATTACTAGGCGACCTTGCTCATCAAGATAGCCCATATCGCCAGTTTTAAGCCAACCATCCTCAGTGAAGTGCTCTCTATTAATCTCTGGAAGACTCCAGAATCCCGGTGACTTTTGTGGGCCTGCCACCCATATCTCTCCTGTTTCACCTTGTGGTAACTCATTACCTTTATCATCGTAAATTTTGATATCAGTATTCGGCAGTGGAAATCCAACACTACCACTGAAATCTTCCTCAAGTAAAGAGTTTACAGTTACGACAGGCGACATTTCTGATAGACCATAACCCTCTTTAATATTTACACCTGTGATTTTTTTCCATTCTTTAGCTACAGCTTCAGAAGTTGGCATGCCGCCACTTATTGAGAGCTTAAAATTAGGGAACTTACTTTGTCTAAATTTTTTATCGTTTAATAGAGCAATATAAAGAGTATTTACAGCAAATATAGTTGAGAAATTACTTTTTCTCATTTCAGCAACTAAGCTTTTGATATCTTTAGGGTTAGGTATAAGTATTTGAAAGGCTCCAGAACAGTAAAAAAGAAATAGATTAGCAGTTAAGCTAAATATATGATAAATCGGTAGGGCAGTTAAGACAATTTGTTCACTGAGCTCGATATCAAACCCTTCTGTCCAAGCTTTTACTTGATAGATATTTGCAACAATATTTCTATGTAGAAGTATTGTGCCTTTAGGTGTACCTGTTGTACCACTAGAGTATTGAAGTGCGGCTATATCATCAGACTTTAATTCAATACTTGTATAGTCTGGAGTGTAGTCTGATTTTAGAGCATCTGTAAATGTATCAAACTTATCTTTTGAGTATTTATCTTTCATACCTTTGATATATTTTACTACAAAGGAGATTATTTGTTTTTTTGGAGTAGGATAAAGATCAGAAATATCTGTAACCATTTTATATTTTAGATCTTCACACTCATCAGCTATAGCTTCGACATTATGCGCAAGTCCGGATAATACAATTACGCCTTTAGCTTTTGAATCTTGTAGGATTCCTTTGACTTCTCTACTTGTATATAGTGGGTTTATATTTACAAAAGCACAACCAAGTTTTACCAAACCGAAAATAACAATTGGGAACTGTAATAAATTAGGCAGCATAATGGCAATATGGTCACCTTTTTGTAATTTCCATTTGTTTTGTAAGAATCCTGCGAATTTATCAGAATAGCTGTTAATCTCGTCAAAAGTTAGTTTTTCACCGTGACAGCTAAGGGCATTTTTATCGTTGAAGCTTTTAGTAGCTTTTTCAAGCATATCTTTTAGAGTAATATTAGGGATATCTATATTCAGAGGAACCTTGTCGGGATAGTTTTTTGTCCATGGCTTAGTGATCATAAAGACCTCCTGATATCTTATAATTTGGTTGTTTTTATTATCTTTATACTATTCTTGCACTCCAATGTATTTCTTATAAATTAATATAATTTATAGTTAAATATTATATGTTATTTGAGCGTATTTATATAATAATCATTCTTAATCGATTATTTTTATGATTTATACACCAATGTAATTTATAATAATGATAACGTTAATTGAATCACTATTTTTATGAAAATTTATCATAATCCAAAATGTTCAAAATCACGTCAAGCAAAGCAAGTTTTGGATCAAAACAGTATCAATTATGATACTCATTTATATTTAGATAATCCTTTGACAGTAAAAGAGATCGAAGAATTATTAGCAAAATTGAAACTTTCTATAACAGATATCATTCGTACTAAAGAAGCTATTTGGAAAGAGAACTTTAAAGATGGTGAATTCACCAATGATGAGCTCATACAAATAGTAGCTAGCAATCCTAAGTTATTAGAGCGACCGATTATTGAACACAATGACTTTGCTGTAGTGGCAAGGTCTGACGAGAAAATACAAGAAATATTAAATACGTACTAGTTTTGTGTTAGTATTTGAAAGATGAAATTCTATCAATAGGAGATTTTTTTATGCATAAAATATTTTATACATTCACAGATGAGGCACCAGCTCTAGCGACAGGTTCATTTTTACCGATAGTTGAGAGCTTTACTAAAGTTGCTGATATCGAGTTAGAAACAAAAGATATATCTTTAGCAGCGCGTATATTAGCTAACTTTAATGATTGTCTTACAGATGAGCAAAAGTGCTCTGATAATCTAGCAATACTTGGGGAGCTAGCGAAAACTCCAGATGCTAATATTATCAAGCTTCCTAATATTAGTGCATCAATCCCCCAACTTACTGCAGCTATCAAAGAGCTTCAGTCAAAGGGCTACAAAATTCCAGACTATCCATTTGAGCCAAAAGATGACAAAGAGCAAGAAATCAAAGCTCGCTATGCAAAAGTCTTAGGTAGTGCGGTAAACCCTGTCTTAAGAGAAGGTAACTCGGATCGTAGAGTTGCAGATGCAGTTAAAAAGTACGCTGAAAAACATCCACACTCTATGGGTGCATGGACAAAAGATTCTAAATCTCATGTCGCTAGTATGGCAGATAATGATTTTTATGCTAATGAGAAATCTTATATTGTACCAAAAGCAACTAAGGTTAAGATAGTTCATACAGATACTAAAGGCACTCAAACAGTACTTAAAGATAATCTTGCTTTAGAAGAAAAAGAAATTATTGATGCTACTAAGATTTCAATAAAAGCACTAAGAGAGTTCTACAAAACTGAAATCGCTAAAGCTAAAAAAGAAGGTACATTACTATCACTTCATCTAAAAGCTACAATGATGAAAGTTTCTGATCCAATATTATTCGGTCATGCAGTAGAGATTTTCTTTGAAGATGTTTTCAAAAAGTATGCTAAAGAATTTAAAGAGCTTGGTGTGAATCCTCGCAATGGTTGGGGTGATGCAGTAGAAAAGATTACGCAACTACCTCAAGATCTTCAAGATAAAATCAATGCTGATATTGAAAAGGTATTTGCTAAGCAACCTGATATTGCGATGGTTAACTCTGACAAAGGTATTACAAACTTGAATGTCCCAAGTGATGTGATTATCGATGCTTCTATGCCTGCAGCTATTCGCTCATCTGGTCAAATGTGGAACAAAGACGGTAAGCTTCAGGATATGAAAGCTATGATTCCTGATAGATGTTATGCAGGTGTATATGCCGCAACTATCGATTTCTGTAAAGAAAACGGTGCTTTTGATGTTGCTACTATGGGTGATGTTTCCAACGTTGGTCTGATGGCAAAAAAAGCAGAAGAATATGGCTCTCATGATAAGACATTTGAAATTCAAGCAGATGGTAAAGTAGAGGTTATTGATATTGAAGGTAGTGTAATACTCGAGCATCAGGTTGAGAAAGGTGATATTTGGAGAGCTTGTCAGACTAAGGATATCGCAGTTAAAGATTGGGTTAAACTAGCTGTTAATAGAGCTAGAATTACTCAAAATCCTGCGATTTTCTGGTTAGATTCAAAAAGAGCGCATGATAGAAATTTAATTGCTAAAGTTAATGAATATAAAGTGTTGCATGATACTACTGGTCTAGATATCCAAATTTTAGCGCCGATAGAAGCTACGAAGTATTCTCTAAAGAGAATGAAAGAAGGTAAAAACACGATTTCTGTAACTGGTAATGTTTTGAGAGATTACTTGACAGATTTATTCCCTATTTTAGAGCTTGGTACTTCTGCTAAGATGCTTTCTATTGTGCCTCTTTTAGCTGGTGGTGGATTATTTGAAACTGGAGCTGGTGGTTCTGCACCTAAGCACGTTGAGCAACTTATCGAAGAAAATCATTTAAGATGGGATTCTTTAGGAGAGTTTTTGGCGTTAGGGGCTTCATTAGAAGACCTAGCAATCAAAACTAGAGACGCTAAAATCAAAGTCTTAGCAGAGGCATTATCTCAAGCAAACCAAGATTTCTTGGATAATGATAAATCACCAAAGCGTAAGGTAGGTGAGTTAGATACGAGAGGAAGTCATTTCTATTTGGCTTATTACTGGGTCAAAGCTTTGGCTGAGCAAACTGGTAATGCTGAAATCAAAGCTAAATTTGAACCAATTTATGCTGAGCTAAAAGCTAATGAAGATAAAATTGTCAAAGAGCTTAACGACGCTCAAGGCAAAAAAGTAGATCTTGGTGGTTACTACTTTATGGATAGTGACAAGCTAGCAAAAGTAATGAGACCAAGCAAAACTTTAAACTCAATTTTAGCTAAGCTATAGTCCTTTATTAAGTCAATTATTTCTTATTCATGGTATAATTCTTTACTAAGAATATGCAATTTCTACCATAAAATTATGAAATTTAAAACGCTATTATCGTTATCAGAGCTTTTTTGGAATATTTTTAAAGATATATTAGTTTTATTATTTTTGGCTATTTTTGTACTTGTGAGTAGGGTCGTGATGATTTTTATGAGATTAATTAATAAGATTCTAAAAGTTACAGGTATCAAGAAGCGTTTAATGCAGTAGCATGAATACGAATAAAACTTTATTTAATGATTATCTTAATCAGATACCAACTAAGCTTCGTGGTAAATTTATATCAGCTATAAAAAATAACAAGCTTCCAAGACAGCAAGTACTGAATGATTTGCAGCTTTTGGCTGAGCAAGCTAGCCAAAAGGTTTTGCCTAAGATAACTTATCCGGATCTTCCTGTTGCTGAAAAAGTTGATGATATAAAAAAGCTTATACAAGATAATCAAGTTATTGTTGTAGCAGGAGAGACTGGTTCTGGTAAGTCAACACAATTACCTAAGATATGTCTTGATTTAGGGCTAGGCAAACGCGGATTAATTGGACATACTCAACCAAGAAGACTTGCGGCTAGATCTATTGCTAGTAGAGTCGCTACTGAGATTGGTGATCAATCAAAAGTATCTTTTAAAATACGTTTTTCAGATCAAACTTCTGAAAATACTTTAATCAAAGTAATGACAGATGGTGTGCTACTATCTGAAATCAAGAATGATAAGTTTTTATCTCAATATGAGGTTATTATTATTGATGAGGCTCATGAAAGAAGTTTAAATATTGACTTTCTACTTGGTTGTATAAAAAAGATACTACCATATAGACCTGATTTAAAAGTAATCATTACCTCAGCAACTATAGATCATCAAAAGTTTATAGATTATTTTCAGAATGCTAAAGATATTACAATTAGTGGTAGAACATACCCTGTTGAAATCCGTTATCAAAATGATGAGGATTTTGAAGAGTTTTCATTACAAGAGAGAATATTGTATGCTCTTGATGAGCTTGGCAGAGGAGACGTTTTAGTCTTTTTGCCTACAGAAAGAGATATCCATGAAACATTAGCATATTTAAACAAACAAGATCTTAGATTTACAGAGGTTTTGCCTTTGTTTTCGAGATTATCAAATAAAGATCAAAGCAAAATATTCAACCCAGAGGGTTCTGTACGTAGGGTTATCTTAGCAACCAATGTTGCTGAAACATCTCTGACAGTGCCACGCATAAAATATGTGATAGATTCAGGCTTAGCGCGAATAAGTAGATATAGCTATCGCACCAAGGTGCAACGCCTACCGATAGAGAAAATTTCTCAAGCAAGTGCTAATCAAAGAGCCGGTCGATGTGGTAGATTATCAGCTGGTGTTTGCGTACGTTTATATAGTGAGGAAGATTTTAATAATCGTAAAGAATATACTGACCCTGAGATACTTCGGACAAATTTGGCATCTGTTATCTTGCAGATGTTGTTTTTAAAGCTAGGAAGTATTCAAGATTTTCCATTTATAGATTCTCCAGACTCCAGATTTATTAAAGATGGCTTTAAACTCTTGTTTGAATTACGAGCTATTTCCGAGCTTAATTATTCAAAGCCTAAAATTACTGATGATGGTATCAAAATGGCAATTATGCCATTAGATCCTAAGTTGGCAAAAATAGTTATAGAAGGTCATAGACAAAATACTCTTAGAGAGATTGTCTCCATTGTTAGCTTTTTAAGTGTACAGGACCCGCGTGAGAGACCTCTGAATTTTCAGCAAAAAGCTGATGAAAAACACAATGTTGATAAAGATAAATCTTCTGATTTCATAGCGATTTTAAATTTGGCAAATAGACTAAACTCTGATTTAAAAGGTTTATCAAATAGAGAAAAAAAAGAATATTTTAAAAAGAATTTTATTTCACCTGTTAGATTTAATGAGTGGAATGATATTTATCGACAAATTGTTGAAGTTGTTCACCAGTTTAAATGGAAATTATCGTCAAATGAAAAGCTTGATTATGAAAACCTACACAAAGCCATAGCCAGTGGATTTTTGAGTAACATTGGATTTAATTATGAAAATGCTGAGTATATAGGAGCTAGAGGGCTTAAGTTTTTTATATTCCCTGGGTCTTCTCAGTTTAAGGCAAAGCCAAAGTGGTTACTTTCATCGGAAATAGTTGAAACTACCAAGACATACGCTCGGAATGTTGCAAAAATAGAGCCTGAATGGTTAGAGAGCTTAGCAGTGCATCTTATAAAAAAACATTATGATGAGCCTGTTTGGAGCAAAAAGCGTAGAGCTGTTGTAGTCAATGAAAGAATTACGCTTTATGGCTTAGAGATAGTTTCAAAAAGATCTGTGCAATACTCTAAGATAAATCCTCAAGAGGCTAGAGAAATATTCATTCGAGAAGCTCTTGTAAGAGGTGACTTTGATTCTAAAGTGTATTTCTATCAGCAAAATCTCAAGCTTATAAATCAAGTTGAAGAGCTCGAAAACAAATCACGCCGAAAAGATATTTTGGTTGATGAAGAGGTAATGTTTGCACATTATGATAGCTTTATCCCAGATGATGTTTGTAGTGGTGCAACATTTGACAAATGGTTAAAGTCGGTCACAAAAGAGCAGCAAAAGGGCTTTATCTTTGATATAGAAAGTCTAATGCAGCATGATGCTAAAGAAATTACGCAACAGAAGTTTCCTGATGTCTTAACTATCGCAGATATGCATTTGCCATTAGAATATCACTTTGACCCATTGGATGAGAGGGATGGTGTAACAGTTACTGTACCAATAGTTTTTATCAATGATATAAATCCTGCTGTTTTGGAGTGGGGGGTGTATGGTTTTTTGTATGACAAGATTGTCGCTTTGTTACGTGCTTTACCAAAAAATATTCGCAAAAATTGTGTGCCAGTGCCAACTTATGCTCAAGCTATATTTGAATCAATAGATTTTGATAAGGATAGATACTCTCCTTTGAAGTCTATTATTGCTAAACATATTACGCGAATAGTAGGTTTTGTGGTAGATGAGACAGTGTGGCAGGATGAGGAGTTGGAGAAACATCTTGTGCTGAATGTAAAAGTTGTTGATGAGCAAGGTAAAACACTAGCTGTTGGTAAGGATATTTATATATTAAAGCAAAAGCTTAAAAATCTTGTAGCTAAACCAAGCCAAGAAGTTGATGAGATGGTTTATTATTATTGGGATTTTGCAGATATCACAATGACTAGTCAAATCAAAGAGTACGGCATAACGGTCAAAGTCTATAATTGTTTGGAGGAGTATAAAGATGGCGTGAAGCTATCTTATAAGGCAACACTTGATGAGGCTAAGCTATGTATGCAAAAGTCTTTGAAAAGGTTAATTAAACTACGCTTACAGAATCAGTTATCAAAAAATATCAAAAGTAATGACCTAACAAGCTTATCAATGTCATTGAAGCTAAGTGACTCAAAAGATAATGTGGTTGATAAAACTATAGATTTGAGTTTTTTTGATAATATCGAATTGCCATATACCAAAGCAGATTTTGAAAAATTCTATGCTTTGGGGATGGAGAACTTTGCTTTAAATAAAACCAAAGTTGAAGCATTGCTTTTAGAAATAACAAAGTTTAAGTTGCAGCTTGAAAAAAAACTTAATATTAAGAAAATACCACTTAATTTTATCGAGCTTTTCACAGATGTTAGGCATGAGTTTACTAAGCTTTTTACAGATGATTATATATCTCAACCCGTAGAGTTTTTACAGAGGTATAAATATTATCTTCAAGCTTTAGAAAATAGGCTAGACAAAGCTAAATTAAATCTCCAAAGAGATAGAGGGTATCAAATAGAAGTTAATGAGCTAAGATCTAAATTGGCTAAAAAAATAACAGCTAATCATATTGGTAAAAGTGAGTTTGTTGTTGTAAAAATTTATAATTTAATACAAGAGCTATGGATATCATGGTATTTGCAGAATGTTAAGACCATCGAGTCGGTGTCATATAAGAAAATTTTAGCTTACATAAATGAGATATAGTTGGGATACTTTGATATAATTAAATTACTGTAGGTATTGTTTTTGCTTTATGAAATATTTGTACGATAAGAGGGTTCTTAATTTTGCAGTGATTATAGTTCTGACTATTGTGACTGTTAACTGGACTTCTTATATTTTTAAGCAAGATGTTAATCTATATTTTTTACTTACGCTTGTTTTTTTGAGATGCTTAGCATCATTTTTACTTCTGCGTGACTACATGGCTAGTTGGCGTAAGTCGACACAGAAGACTTTTCTGCGTAAGGTGTTTATTAATGTTCCAGTGTTTTTTATAGTGGCTTTTGCTTTTTATGGTCAGGTTAGATTTGCGCTTATTTTCTCTGAGTTTCTATCTTATGTATTTTTAATTAATTTGAGTGTATATTTTTATTGGTATCTTACTAATAGAAGTCAAATAGAGAAAACAAAAACAGCTGTTATTTACGGAGCGGGTGCAGCAGGAACAAAAATAGCCCAAGAGTTATCGGCGACAGGTTATCGTATCAAGTTTTTTGTTGATGATGATAAGGCGCTACAAAAGAGAAGTATTGATGGCAAGAGAGTTTTATCAAGCTCGAAGTTGCGTAAAGAGCTACGTTCTTCAAGGTTTGACTTGTTAGTTGTTGCACTGCCTAAGAGTGCTAATCATATAGTTAAGAAAATTTATAAAAAACTAGAATCAAACTTTAATCAAATTAGAATCATGCCTCCTCTTGAAGATGTACTTCAAGATGAAAGTTTTATGTCACAGCTAAAGCCTGTTTCAGTATATGATCTTCTATCAAGGGACTCTAAGAGTCTTGATCAAAAATCTATCTCAAAATTTATCAAAGATAAAGTTATCCTAGTTACAGGCGCTGGCGGCAGTATAGGCTCTGAGATTGTTAGACAATGTATTAAGTATGAGGCAAAACAGATAGTTTTACTTGATCATAGCGAGTTTAATTTATATAAGATTACAGAAGAATGTTATGGATATAATATCAAAAGTGTCCTATGCTCAGTGTGTGATCGAGAGTCTTTTGTTAAAATTTTTAGTAAATATTCGCCAAATATAGTTTTTCATGCAGCGGCATATAAACATGTCCCTTTGGTAGAGGAGAATATCTCTCGGGCTATCAGAAATAATATTCTAGGCACAAAAAATGCTATAGACTTAGCTATTAATTCAGGTGTTGACTCATTTATCTTGATATCTACAGATAAAGCTGTGCGCCCAACTAATGTTATGGGAGCTACTAAAAGGGTTTGCGAGTTATACTTACAAAATGTTGATTCAAAAAGTACCAAACTTGCTGCTGTTAGATTTGGCAATGTGTTAGGTAGTAGTGGTAGTGTTATACCAAAATTTGAAGAACAAATTCGAAACGGTGGTCCTGTTACTGTCACTCACCCAGAGATTACAAGATATTTTATGCTTATTCCTGAGGCTTGTGAATTGGTATTGCAAGCTGGTGCAATTGCCAAAAACTCAGAGGTTTTTGTGTTAGATATGGGTCAGCCTGTCAAGATACTGGATCTTGCTAAGCAGTTTATTAAACTATCAGGTAGAGATGATATTAATATTGAAATAATAGGACTGCGTCCAGGTGAAAAGTTGTATGAAGAGCTACTTATTGATGAAAATGATATTAGTACTGAGTACAAAGATATTTTTATTGGTAGGAGAACTTTTTATGATTTTGAAGAGTTAGAGAATAATCTTCAGGAATTGTCTGTAGTACAACCAGATAAACAGTTAGAATTGTTGAAGAAGATTGTTCCAGAGTTTGATCATAAATTGAATGGGTAGATGGTTATGTTGTATAGGTTTCTAAAAAGATTTTTAGATATTGTTTTGTCTTTTGTTGGTCTGGTTCTTTTAAGTCCGGTGTTTTTGATTGTTATATTAATGATAAAAAAAGATTCAAAAGGTCCAATACTCTTTAAACAAAAGCGCTATGGTAAGGGTAAGAAATTCTTTTATATATATAAGTTTAGAACGATGTATGTTGATACTCCTAAGGATATGCCGACACATATGTTACAAGATCCGTCTAAGTGCATTACAAAAGTTGGTGCTTTTTTGAGAAAGACCTCTCTAGATGAGTTACCTCAGATTATAAATATCCTAAAAGGTGAAATGAGTATTGTTGGGCCAAGACCTGCATTATGGAATCAAGACGATTTGATCGCTGAGCGAGATAAGTATGGAGCTAATGATGTGCCTGTTGGATTGACTGGATGGGCGCAAATTAATGGTCGTGATGAGTTGCCGATTGCTCAAAAAGCTAAGCTCGATGGTGATTATGTTAAATACAAAAGTACTTGGTTTGATATTAAATGCATATTTTTGACAGTCCTTTCAGTATTTGCTAGTAGTGGTGTAGTAGAGGGTGGTACTGGTTCACTAGATAACAAAAAAGATAATAAGTAATAATGAAAAAAGTTCTAATTACTGGTTTAAATAGTTATATTGGTAATTCTTTTGAGAAGAATTGCGGAGATGATTTTATAATCGAAAAAATATCACTAAAAGATGAGTCATGGCAAACATTAGACTTTAGTAAATATGATGCTATATTGCATGTTGCTGGTATTGCACATACTTCAAAAGATCCTTCTTTAAAAGATAAATACTATGCTGTAAATACTGAATTAACTTATGAGTTAGCCAAGATAGCTAAAAGCTCAGGTGTCAAACAGTTTGTATTTATGAGTAGTATAATTGTATACGGAGATAGTGCGCCAATTGGGCAGCAAAAAATCATCACAAAAGATACTCAGCCGCGACCGGATGATTTTTATGGGGATAGTAAGCTTCAAGCAGAGCTTAAGCTAAAAACTTTAGTATCAGAAGATTTTGGTGTTGCAATAGTTAGACCTCCAATGGTATATGGAGACGGCTCGAAAGGTAACTATCCTAAGCTTGTTAAGCTTGCTAAGTATGCTTTTATTTTCCCTAAGATAGCAAATCAGAGAAGTGTAATACATATTGATAACCTTACTAGTCAATTGAAAGATATTATAAGCAATGGTTATGTGGGTACATTTTTACCTCAAGATGATAAGTATTTTTGTACATCTGAATTTATCAAAGAATATCGACAAAAATTGGAAAAAAAAACATATCTAACAGTTATTTTTAATCCATTAATCAAGTTAACGGCGACTAAAATAGGGTTTTTAAATAAAGTTTTTGGTAATATGATATATAAGAAATAGCTTGCTTAGACTATTTTGGTTTGTGGAAAAATGCTTTTAAAAGTAATATAATTTCAGGATGTATGGTTTCGTTGTCTAAAGCGATGTTAGAGGAGTGGTAGTGATAAACCTAATACTTTGTGGTGGTAGTGGTACTAGGCTTTGGCCTATTAGTAGGAAATTACTGCCAAAACAGTTTGTGAAGATGTTTAGTGATAAATCACTGTTTCAATTAACTGTTGAGAGAAATTCTAGTTTGTGTGATTCGACAATGGTTGTTTCAAATGAGGGGCAATTATTTTTAGCAAAAGATCAGTTGGATGAGCTAGGTATTCTAGATAAAAGTATCTTTCTAGAAGAACCTATCGGTAGAGATACAGCTCCTGCAATTGCTCTGGCATGTATGAAATTAGATCCGCAAGAAATAGTATTTGTAACTCCATCAGATCATGTTATTAATGTTGATGATGAGTATAGAGGTATATTAATTCAAGCTAAGAAATTAGCTAAAGAAGGTTCTCTTGTTACATTTGGTATTACACCAACTTTTGCTAATACTGGATTTGGCTATATCAAGTCAGCTGGTAATTTTGATGTAGAGAGTTTCCATGAAAAGCCAAATGCTGCTACAGCAGAGAAGTTTTTGGCAGATGGCTCATATTACTGGAACTCGGGGATGTTTATGTTTCAGGCAGGAGTTTTCTTAGAAGAGCTAAAAAAATATTCTCCAGAAATATATGATGCGTGTGTTGAAGCATATAATAATAGCGACCTAGATAATTCAGATGCTATTAAGTATGATGATATGATGAGTATTCCAGCTAAATCTATAGATTATGCTGTGATGGAGAAATCCAACAAAATAAAGATGGTTGTTGCTGATATTGTGTGGAACGATGTGGGTAGCTTTGATTCACTTTTTGATCAACTTCCTAAGGATAGCGATAATAATACTATAAACAGCAATCATATTAGTATAGATAGTAAAAATAACCTGATCCATAGTGAAAAAGGTCCTAAAAAGGTTGCTACTATTGGTGTTGAGGATCTGATAGTTGTCGACAGTGGCGATGCTCTATTGATTGCTAAAAAAGGTAGCTCTCAACGAGTTAAAGAAGTTGTTGAGCTTCTAAGTGACGATCTTAAAAATATCCACTTAACAGCACATAGGCCTTGGGGTACGTATACTGTGTTAGAGGATACTCCCGGTTATAAAATTAAGAAGATAGAAGTTAAGCCTGGCAAAAGATTATCTCTGCAGAAGCATTATCATCGTAGCGAACATTGGATAGTGGTTTCAGGTACTGCTACAGTGACTAAGGGAGATCAAGAGTTTATTGTTAGACCTAATGAGTCTGTGTATATTCGTATGGGTGAGGTACATAGGTTAGCAAATAATGGTAAAATTCCAGTAGTACTGATAGAGGCGCAAGTCGGTGAGTACACTGGTGAAGATGATATCGTTAGATTAGAAGATGATTTTAATAGAATTTAATTTAATAAAGTAAATATAAGGATTGTAGATGAAAAAAGTAGCATTAATTACAGGTATTACTGGTCAAGATGGTTCATATTTGGCTGAGTTTTTATTAAAAAAAGGCTATATTGTTCATGGTATCAAAAGAAGAAGTTCGCTTTTTAATACTGATAGAATCGACCACTTATACCAAGATCCTCATGTTGAGAATAGAAATTTAATTCTACACTATGGTGATATGACAGACTCTATGAACTTAACTAGAATTATTGCTGATACTCAACCGGATGAAATCTATAACTTAGCTGCGATGAGTCATGTGCATGTATCTTTTGAAACTCCAGAATATGTTGCTAATGCTGATGGTACTGGTACTTTGAGAATTCTTGAGGCTGTTAGACTTCTTGGATTAGAGAAAAAGACTAAAATCTACCAAGCAAGTACTTCTGAGCTTTATGGTAAGGTTCAAGCAATTCCACAAAGTGAGACTACACCATTCTATCCAAGATCTCCTTATGCAGTAGCTAAGATGTATGCATTTTGGATTACAGTTAACTATAGAGAAGCTTATGATATGTTTGCTTGTAATGGTATTTTGTTTAATCATGAGTCTCCAGTACGTGGTGAGACCTTTGTGACTAGAAAGATTACAAGGGCTGCATCTAAGATAGCGCTTAATCTTCAAGACAAGCTGTATCTAGGTAATCTAGATGCTAAAAGAGATTGGGGTCATGCAAAAGACTACGTAAGAATGATGTGGATGATTCTGCAAGCAGATCAACCAGAAGATTGGGTGATTGCTACCGGTCAGACTACTACCGTTAGAGATTTTGTTAAATTATCATTTGCTTATGCAGGTATTAACCTTAGATTTGAAAATGAAGGTGTTGATGAGATCGGTG
Source organism: Francisella salimarina (assembly GCF_007923265.1). NCBI lineage: Bacteria > Pseudomonadati > Pseudomonadota > Gammaproteobacteria > Thiotrichales > Francisellaceae > Francisella > Francisella salimarina. Next base: position 168,032 of record NZ_VOJA01000001.1, on the reverse strand, counting down.
TGGTTGATTCAGTAGATTTAGCTAGAGCTGAAAAAGCAGGTGTTGACTTATCTCATATATCAGAAGGTCAGGTAGTTGTTTGTGTAGATCCTAGATATTTCAGACCTACAGAAGTAGATCTATTATTAGGTGATCCTACAAAAGCTGAACAAAAATTAGGTTGGAGTAGAGAATATGATCTTGAGCATCTCGTAAATGATATGATGGAAAGTGATTTAAAGCTGATGACGAAGGATGTTTACCTAAAAGATGGTGGCTATAAAATTATGAGTTATTTTGAGTAAGGAATTATTTAAAATGCATAAAGATAGCAAGATATATGTGGCTGGACATAGAGGGTTGGTTGGTTCAGCTATTGTCAAAAACCTTCAATCTAAAGGCTATACTAATTTAGTATTGAGAACTCATGCTGAGCTTGATTTAACTAATCAAAAAGCTGTTGAGGATTTTTTCAATACTGAAAAGCTAGAGTATGTAATTTTAGCGGCAGCTAAAGTTGGTGGAATTGTTGCGAACAATACTTATCGAGCAGAATTTATCTACGATAATATTCAGATTCAAAATAATGTTATCCATCAAAGTTATGTGAATGGCGTCAAGAAGCTTCTATTTTTAGGTAGTACATGTATATATCCTAAAGAAGCTCCGCAACCAATGCCTGAAGACTGTTTACTTACTAGTCCGTTAGAATATACTAATGAACCGTATGCTATTGCTAAGATAGCTGGTATCAAGATGTGTGAGAGCTATAATTTGCAGTATGGAACAAACTTTATATCTGTGATGCCAACAAATCTATATGGGCCTAATGATAATTTCGATCTTGAGAAATCTCATGTGTTACCAGCATTGATAAGAAAGATACATCTTGCGAAACTTCTAAATGAAGGGAAGATAGAACAAGTGTTGTCAGATTTGAAAGTAAACTCTATTGAAGAAGCTAGACAGTATTTATCTAAATTTGGTGTGAATGAAAGTTCTGTAGAAATATGGGGAACAGGTAAACCAAGAAGAGAATTTTTATACTCTGAAGATATGGCAGATGCATGTGTGTTTTTATTAGAAAATAGAGACTTTAAAGATACCTATTCTAAGAATGCTAAAGAGATAAGAAATACTCATATCAATATCGGTACTGGAGTTGATATTTCTATCAGAGAGTTAGCTGAGCTTATTAAGGGTGTAATTGGCTTCAAAGGTGAGCTTAAGTTTAATGCTGATAAGCCAGATGGTACTATGGTCAAGCTTACTGATCCATCTAAACTACATTCTCTTGGTTGGAAGCATAGAGTGGAGCTTGAAGATGGTATTAGAAGAATTTATGACTGGTATCTATCAAAGTCTTAAATTCTAGTTTAATATTAAAAGTTTTTTATTTCTCAGAATATTTTCAACATACTTAGTTCTTCGATTGAAATTATGGCTGGCTATTCGTATACTATCGTATAAGTATAAAGATTATTTTATTAGGTATTTTTATGAAAGGTATAATTCTGGCTGGAGGCAGTGGTACACGACTGTATCCAATTACAAAAGGTGTAAGTAAACAACTTACACCGATATATGATAAACCACTTATATACTACCCACTTTCTGTGCTTATGTTGGCTGGTCTGAAAGATATACTTATAATTACAACAGAACAAGATCAGCCTAGTTTTAAGAATCTTTTAGGAGATGGTTCTGATCTTGGCATCAATCTTGAGTATATCATACAACCTAGTCCTGATGGGCTTGCTCAAGCTTTTATATTAGCCGAAGAATTTTTAGCGGGGGATTCAGCTTGTCTTGTACTTGGTGATAATATCTTCTATGGGCATGGCCTACCAGAAATGTTTGCTGAAAGTATCCAAAATGTAGAGAAAGAAAATTGTGCTAACATTTTTGGTTACTATGTTGATGATCCAGAGAGATACGGTGTTGCTGATTTTGATGTAGATGGAAATGTAATTAGTATCGAAGAGAAACCGAAGAAGCCAAAATCAAACTATGCGGTTGTGGGCTTATACTTCTATCCTAGTGATGTGGTTGCTAAGGCTAAGCAAGTACAACCATCTGAGAGAGGGGAGTTGGAAATATCTACACTTAATCAGATGTATCTTGATGAAGCACGCCTTAAAGTTAAAACTATGGGTAGGGGATATGCATGGCTTGATACTGGTACACATGAAAGTATGCTCGCAGCCAGCAACTTTATCCAAACTATAGAAGACAGGCAAGGGTTAAAGGTCGCATGTCTAGAAGAGATTGCTTATGAGATGGGCTATATCTCAAAAGAGCAACTTCTTAAATTGGCACAACCACTCAAAAAAAATCAATATGGCCAGTATTTGATTAAAAGAGCAAAAGAGCGAGCAGTACCGCGATGAAATTTACACGGGCGCGCATTGATGATGTTGTTATTTGTGAGCCTACTGTTCACGGTGATAGCAGAGGCTATTTTGCAGAGACTTTTCGTGAAGATAGGCTCTTTGACTTCTTAGGTTATAAGATTAACTTCTGCCAGGATAATGAGTCTAAGAGTTCTTATGGCGTGCTTAGAGGCTTACATTATCAATTAGCACCATATGGACAGACTAAGCTTGTCAGAGTGATTCAAGGTAGAGTGCTAGATGTTGCTGTAGATATTCGTAAGGGTAGTCCTACTTTTGGGCAATATGTTGCGGTTGAATTAAGTGCCAAGAATAAAAAACAATTATTAATTCCTAGAGGATTTGCTCATGGTTTTGTAGTTTTAGAAGATGATACAATTTTTGCTTATAAGGTTGATAACTATTATGCTCCTGAGTGTGATAGGGGTATTGCCTTCGATGATAAAGATATAGCTATTGACTGGCAGATACCTATTGATAAACTCGTGCTTTCAGCAAAAGATAAAGTTCAGCCTAAACTCGGCGAGACATTCGATTTGTTTGAGTATGGTGAAAATTATTACTAATGCTGAATTTTGGATTATAAATTATTAATTGGTAGTTGTTGAGTAATTAGTATAGTTCAAGATATTTAATAACCATTAACCATTAACCATTAAGTATTAAGTATTAAGTATTAAGTATTAAGTATTAAACATTAAACATTAAACATTAAACATTAAACATTAAACATTAAACATTAAACATTAAACATTAAACATCATGAAAATACTAGTAACAGGTAGCAATGGTCAGTTAGGCTCTGAATTAAAAGAGTTGGTATCTAATTCAAAATTAGAAATTCAAAATTACACATTTATATTTGCAGATAGTAAGTCATTAGATATCACAGGCCATGAAGCTGTTAAGCAATTTGTTATTGATAATGATATACGTTTTATAATTAATTGTGCTGCATATACGGCTGTGGATAAAGCTGAAACTGATATTGAAAGAGCTGATAAAATAAATCATCTAGCTGTTGCTAATATTGCTAAAATTGCAAAAGAGTATGATATAAAACTAGTGCATATATCTACAGACTATGTCTTTGATGGTCACAGCTATAGGCCATATCTTGAAGATGATCAAACAAATCCGCAAGGTGTCTATGGATCTACTAAGTTGGCAGGTGAGCAGGCAATTTTGGATATAAGTCCTAAAAATTCGATAATTATCAGAACATCATGGGTTTATTCATATTATGGTAATAATTTTGTTAAAACAATGCTTCGCTTAGGTAGAGAAAGAGACTCTTTAGGTGTGATATATGATCAAGTAGGTACTCCTACCTATGCCAAAGACTTGGCAAAAGCTATTTTAGATATACTTCCAAAAATTCAAAATTCAAAATTCAAAATTTATAATTATAGTAACGAGGGTGTGACAAGTTGGTATGATTTCGCAAGGGAAGTAATGAGTTTAGCTTGTGTGAGCTGCCAAGTTAATCCAATTGAAACTAAAGATTATCCAACTCCTGCAAAGCGTCCGCATTATAGTATACTTAATAAGAGTAGAATAAAGTCTGATTTTAGTATAAGAATACCGTATTGGAAGGGCTCACTAAAAGACTGTGTTTGTAGAATTATGAGTAATAAGTAATTACATTATTTGCAACTAAATTCTTATTATAAGCTATTTGATTAAGTGCTATATTTAGATATGGTGATTTATGGGTACCGTGATCAAGTCACGATATGACAAGTTGAGGTGATTTTTGAGCTTGATTTTGTAATATATACTTTTGCAGAAATTTTGTTGTAAACTGAATTTGGTATTAACTAATTGCTAATAACAAGCTACAATTATTGTATAGGGTTTTAAGAATTTGGGTATTCCCATAAATATAATTAGGAATAATGTGAATGAATTATAAAGCAAAAAATATATTAGTAACAGGAGCGGCTGGCTTCATAGGTAGCAACTATGTACGTATGATGTTATCAAGACATAATGATGTGAAAATAGTATCTTATGACAAGCTTACTTATGCAGGTAGTTTAGATAATCTAAAAGATCTAGAAAATGAACATAATCATACTTTTATCAAAGGTGATATTTGTGATGAGACTTTGGTGTATGAAACTCTTAAAAAGCATAATATTGAAACTATAGTTCATTTTGCAGCAGAATCTCATGTGGATAACTCAATTGCTAATCCTAAGGTATTTTTAGAGACGAATGTGATAGGTACATTTACACTTTTAAATTGTGCTAAAAGATACTGGTTGGATGAGTTAGGGTTAGATGAAACTAATTGTAAGTTCCATCATGTATCTACAGATGAGGTGTATGGTACATTATCAAAAGATGATCCAGCATTCACAGAGACAAAGGCGTATGAGCCAAACTCACCATATTCGGCATCTAAAGCAGGATCTGATCATATTGCTAGGGCATATCATCATACTTATAAATTGCCAGTTACGATTTCAAATTGCTCAAATAACTATGGACCATATCAGCATCCTGAGAAGCTAATTCCAGTTGTGATTAATAGCTGTATTAACCAAAAGCCTATTCCAGTATACGGAGATGGATCAAATATCCGTGACTGGCTGTATGTGGTGGATCATTGTGATGCTATACAAACAGTAGTTGAAAAGGGTGTGATAGGAGAAGTTTATAATATAGGAGGTATTAATGAGGTTGATAATCTGACACTTATAAATACTATATGTGAGCTAATGGATGAGTATAAGCCTGAGTATGCTCCACATAGTAGATTAATATCATTTGTTGAAGATAGAAAAGGACATGACTGGAGATATGCTATAGATAATAGTAAGATTCAAAATGAGTTAGGTTGGGAACCATCACAAGACTTTGAGAAAATGTTTAAAGAAACTATTGAGTTTTATTTGTAATGATTAAATGTGTTATATGCTTTGTGGTAACTTAAGGGGTTAAGGAATAATTAATGAGACTAAGAAAAAAAATACTACCTCTCTCGCTCAAGAAAGCTATAGATAAATTATCGAATGGTTATTTCACAAAGCGTATATTAAACGCTCAAGAAAAAATGCAAATTAAATATAGGTTGGATCAATTAGAGGAAGAGCTAGCTTTGTCTAAAAATAATCTTTATTCTGTAGAGCAAGAACAGGATTCTTTAAGAAAAGAGATAAGGATGCTTAAGGACGAGTTTGACTTCATGGAAAATGCTTGTATATATAAAAAAGAGCCAGATTTTATGATAATTGGGGCTCAAAAAGCTGGTACAAGTAGTCTTTTTGATTATTTGGATAGCCTAGATGGTTTTGAAGGTTCTAGAGTTAAAGAAACAAATTTTTTTGATAGAGATGATGATTTTAATAAAGGTAAAGACTATTATCTATCATTTTTTAGATGTGGTAAAAATATTAAAAGTTTTGAGGCAACGCCAGATTACTTATATGATCCGAAAACTCCTAAGAGAATAAACAAAACTCTGAATACAAATAAGTTTATTGTACTTTTGAGAAATCCAGTGGATAGGGCTTATTCTCAGTGGAATATGTGGCGTACGTCCTTTTTACATCAAAATAAGCGAGAGATGTTAGAGAGGTTTAATATTTCCAAAGACTCTTATTTCTATAATTTAATGATGGCAAATGCTTACCCTTCATTCAATGAAACAATCAATGAAGATATTTGCAAATACCATGGTAAAGATGTAGATATTAGTCCAGGTAATGTTAGGAGAGGTATTTATTATGATCAAATAGAAAGGTATCTTGAGTACTATGAAATGGAGAATTTTTTGTTTTTAGACTTTAGGGATCTTAAAAATAATACCCATGAAGTATTGAAACAAGTTTTTGATTTTTTAGATATTAATGGTGTGGATAGCCAAAAAATGCTTGATAGTTTTAAAATGCCAGAACAAAATATCTCGAATAAAGGTATATATGAGTCCAAGAGTGATGAGGATAGAGAAGTGTTGGAGTACTTAAGAGATTTCTATAAACCTCACAATGAAAAGTTATATAAGTTAATAGGCAGAAGATTTGATTGGTAGAGTGAATATGAAAGATGATTCCTTTAAATTTGGAAAAAACTATCTGTAGAGTAGCGAATTATGATAAATGTAACTAAAACATACCTACCTAATATTGACAAATATAAGCAATATATAAATCAGATATATACTAGTGGACAAATTACAAATAATGGACCGTTAGTTAGAAAATTAGAGCAACGATTAGCTACATATCTAGGTGTTAGGAATATGATCTTAGTATCTAATGGTACTGTGGCTTTAGAGATAGCATATAGAGTCCTTGGGGTTAGAGATTTTGCGATAACTACGCCATTTTCATTTGTAGCGACTACGAGCTCTTTAGTAGCTAATGGTATTAAGCCAATATTTGTTGATATTGATGAGAAGACATTTAATATTGATCCAAATAAAATAATCGATCAAATAACGCCAAATACAACAGCTATAGTTGCTACTCAAGTATTTGGCAATCCTTGTGATGTTGAGGCGATTGATGAAATTGCTAAAGAATATAATCTAAAAGTAGTGTATGATGCTGCACATGCTTTTGACGTAAAGTTTAAAGGTCAAAGTGTTCTAAACTATGGTGATATATCTACATTGAGTTTCCACGCTACTAAGCTTTTTCATACTATTGAAGGAGGAGCTCTTATTACAAATGATGATGAGTTCGCCGAGAGAGCAAGATTTCTAATTAATTTCGGTATCAAAAATGCTGAAGAAATTCCTCATCTTGGAACTAATGCAAAGATGAATGAGTTTGAAGCAGCAATGGGTCTTTGTGTATTAGATGATATAGAGACTATTTATGATTCAAGAAAAACTATTGCAGAAAAGTACAAATCAGAGTTGCAAGGCTTAGTTCAGTTTCAAGAGTTTAACTTTAATGCTACGGAGAATTATAGTTACTTTCCTGTATTGTTTAAGTCAGAAGAAGAACTTAAAAGAGTACAGCACGCACTAAATAGTCAGGATATTTTTCCTAGGAGATATTTTTATCCATCGTTAGATACCCTTAGCTATATTGAACCCAAACAGTGTATGCCAATATCTAGAGATATATCAAAAAGAATTATGTGCTTGCCTATTTATTATGGACTTGCAGAAAGAGTGCAAGAGCAAATAATATCATCAATAGTTAGCTGTTTAAATAGTTAGATATATCTGTATATCAAGGAGTTTTGTATGGAAAAGATATTGTTGGGGGATGCTAATTTTTGTGTTTTACCAATTTTAAAATCAATAATGTCAAAGAATAGACAAGTGAGTGTTGTTGGAGGAATAAATACAGATCCTGGACATAGTGTTGCAGATGTATCTGTTTTGATGGATTATTCAGATACAGATTTGTTATATAAACATATAGAAGAGCAAAAGTACGATTATATAGTACCAGGATGTAATGATAGATCCTATTTATCATTGTCAGAAATATCGCAAAGAACAAATCGCTATTACGGCTTGGATGATCATAATACAGTCTTAACTATACATCATAAAGATAAATTTAAGAAATTTGCCCAAGAACAGAAGTATCCAGTACCAAAATCTGTAGATAAGATTGAAGATGTTTGTAATTTAAAGCTTCCGATAATAATTAAACCAATTGATTCGTTTAGTGGTAAGGGTGTGAATATAGTTAATTCTACTAAAGACATATATAAATACTGGAGTGAAGCGGAAAAATTTTCAAAAACAGGTCTAGTTATTGCCGAAGAATTTATTGAAGGTGATTTATATAGCCATTCAGCTTTTATAAAAAATAAAAATTTATTAATAGACTTTTTTGTGAATGAATATTGTACGGTATATCCGTTTCAAGTAAATAGTTCTAATCTATCTTCTAATTTGAGTGACTTAATTATGAAGGGCATGAGAGAGTGGGTTGAGCAGTTTGCTCGTGATTTGAACCTTATGGATGGTCTTGTTCATACACAATTTATTGTTAATGGTGATGAGTTTTATATTTTAGAAGTTGCTAGAAGATGTCCTGGAGATTTATATAGTGAGTTGATTTCTAAAAGCACTGGGGTTGATTACGCGAAACTATATTCGCTACCATTTTTGGGACAGAAGCTGCCAGATATGATTGAAAAAAAGTTTATTAAGCCAATATCAAGACATACAGTTAGTGTTGATTACGAATGTATATTTATTAGTTCTAAGGTTAATCTAAAATGTAGTAGTGTGGAAAATATACAATTGAAATATTCTGGTCAAAAAATGAAGCCAGCACCATTTGACAAATCTGGCATATATTTTATCGAGCATGGTTCTATAGATGAAATGGAAGATAAAACAAAAGAACTTAGAGATTACATTGAAATTCAAAATATTAAATAAAGGGAGAGTATAGTGACGGATCATAAGGATTATAAGGAACCATTGAGGCTTGCCTTTATTGGTGGTGGGGTAAATTCTGCAATTGGATATACTCATTATATAGCATCCCAAATGGATCATTTATTTGTTGTTGTGTCTGGTTGCTTTAGTAGGAATCCTGAGATTAATAAATTAACAGCGCAAAAATGGGGAATTGAAGATAAATGTCTTTATGAATGTTGGAAAGACTTACTTGAATGTGAAGTGGGGAATGTTGATGCTGTAGTTATTTTAACACCTACTCCAACTCATTATGATGTAGCCACATATGCTCTAGATCTAGGTTATAATGTGATTTGTGAAAAAGCTCTCGCGAGCAATGTCGATCAAGGTAAAAAAATAGCTGAAAAAGTTGAAAATAAAAAAGCCTTTTTTGCAATTACTCATAATTATACTGGTTATCCAATGCTTAGAGAGCTTCAGGCAATGATTCAAGAAGGGAAGCTTGGAAAAATTATTAATATAAACATAGAAATGCCTCAAGAAAGTTTCATAAGATTTGTAAATGGAGAAAAACCACAACCACAACAATGGCGATTGCAGGATGAGACTATAAATGGTGTATCGCTTGATTTAGGAACTCATTTACAACATATGGTATATTTTTTGACAGGAGAAAATCCTATTGAATTAGTGGCTGACACTGCAAGTTATGGTCATTTTAGTAGTGTTATTGATAATGTCGCTTGTTTAGCTAGGTATCAGAGTGGTATGAAAAGTCAGATGCTGTATGGTAAGTCATTTATGGGACATCGTAATGGTTTAAGGGTTAGGGTGTATGGTGATCAAGGAAGTGCAGAATGGTTTCAGATGAATCCAGAGGATCTTATGTTTTATTCCATAGATGGGAATAGAATAGTAATTGATAGAGCTTCCCCTAATGTGTGTGTTTCTAATCAGAGTAGATATAATCGTTTTAAAGCAGGGCATCCTGCAGGCTTTGTTGAAGCTTTTGGTAACTTATACTTTGATATTTCAGAACAATTAAGAAAATTTAAAGTAGATGGAGAGTATGCAATTGATTGGTCGTATGGAGTAGATCAAGCGTTGGCAGGATTGCAAGTTTTTGAGGCTATAGAAGAATCTGCATTAAATAGACAATGGATTAGTCTTGGGGAGGTAATTGTATGTCATTAATAGATTTGAATGTTAGTGTTAATGTTAATAAGGAGAAATTAGTAGATGATTTCTTAAATGGGAGTGTGGACAAATATGTGTTAGGAAGAAATGAAACTTCTGCTAAGCTTTTGGATGTGGTTGATTTTTGTGGCTATATTGATGATTTTTTTGATGGTGAGATTTGGAATACTAAGAAAGTTTTTAAAATTAATCAAATCAATAATAAGAACGCGATTATAGTCTCATGTTCAACAGCAATATATCCAGTTTCTATAATCAGGAAGTTAGAAGAAAGTGGATTTAATAATATACTAACTGTAATGGATGTTGTGAAGTATTCTAATTTGAATTTTAATATAAAATTTCTTACCGTAGCGAGGCAGGATTTAGAATTAAATATAGTTGAATATGAAAAAATATATCAAAAATTAAGAGATTGTAAGTCAAAGCAGGTGCTTAGAGATTTAGTTAATTTTAGGTTGAATTTTGATTTGTCGTATATGCGAGAGTATACTGTAGACTTTAAGAAACAGTATTTTGAAGACTTCCTAGGGCTTGAATTAAATGAAGTGTTTGCAGATGTTGGTGGATATGATGGTCAAACATCTATAGAGTTTGTGAAGCATTGTCCCAGATATAAATCAATCTATATATTTGAACCATCAGAAGCTAATCTGATTCTAGCAAGAGATAGTCTTAAAAATTATAAGAATATTAATTTTATATCTAAGGGGTTGTCAAATAAAAAGGAAACGCTTAGGTTTAACACTAATTCAGGGAGCGCTAGTAACCTTTCTGAAGAAGGCGATGTCGAGATTGAAGTAGATACTCTTGATAATTTAGTCAAAGAAAAGATTTCATTTATAAAAATGGATATAGAAGGGGCTGAGTCATTAGCTATAGAAGGTATGAAAAATCATGTCCTAAAAGACCACCCTAAGTTAGCAATAAGTGTGTATCATAAACCTGATGACTTTTGGAAAATACCGGAACAGATATTCAACATAAGAAGCGATTATGATATTTATATGCGACATTATACAGAGGGAACAGATGAAACAGTTATGTTTTTTATTCCTGTCAAGTAGGAGTGAATGATGTTTTATAAAACAGAGAGTGAAGTAACTAAAAGATGGAAAGATGATAAGGTTTTATTAAGTATAATATGTGTTGCATATAATCATGAGAAATATATTGAACAGGCTCTTGATAGTTTTTTGATTCAGGAAACTGATTTTGCATTTGAAATTGTTATCAATGATGATTGTTCAACCGATAACACAGCTAGAATAATCAAAGCATATCAAGATAAATATCCAAAAATAATTAAACCTATATATCAAAAAGAAAATTGTTTTCAAAAAAATATTAATTTTATGAAGGAAATTTTTATCCCAGTTATACAGGGTGCGTATATAGCGTTATGCGATGGCGATGATTACTGGACAGATCGTCATAAATTACAAAAGCAGGTTGATTTTCTTGAGGCTAACCCTGAGTTTATGGGGTGTTCACATAATACAATTACTGTTGAAAAAAATAATGAAACGTCAAAGTTAGTTGCTTATAATGGGCATCAAACAGATGTGCATCATTTTGATGAATACTCTAAAGGAGAATGTTATTTTCATACAAGCTCGTATGTTTATAGGTTTGGAGGTAAATATAGAACAGAAGTTGAAGAATATTTACAGTTCTATAACAGTGATTGGTATATGTGTCTAGTTTTTTCATATTTTGGTCCTATAAAATCATTTAATAATATTATGTCGGCGTACAGAATTCATGATTTAGGCATTTGGAGTGCTAATGAATCATGTTTAAATGAGATCTATAATATATTGGCTTGTGTAAGTATTGTTAACATTTTTGATGAGAAGTATAGGAGAAATTTTTACCAAGCATTTTTGAACGTAATAAGAGCAAAAAACTCATCTGAGGTGTCTGAACTTTTATTGAAAAGTGCAACAGAAGAAGAGATAAAAAATACTCTTATTATGATTATTGACATACTGAATAAAGATGATAGTCCCATCAATGTCTTAATAGGAGACTTTCGAAAGGCAATAGATTATCAGGAAAAAATGCTGCATAAGAATAACGATGCCTTGAAGTTGCAGGGAGAGTGTATAAATGAGTGCAATAAGTATATAAAAGAGTTGGAAGAAGCATTGGAAAGAGAAAGAAAAAAAGGTATTATTGAATTTGTGTTGAAGAGAGTTTATAGGTTCTGCACGAGGTTCTATAGAAGGCGTAACTAGCTTTACTATAGCTTGTATTATATAATAGTTTTATTTTGAGGTTGAAAATATATGGTGGATATTTTGAGTTTAGCTGTTATTGGTGATGACAGGGGTTCTCTAGTATCCCTTGAGCAAAACAAAAATATACCATTTGACATAAAAAGAGTTTACTACATATATGGAACTAAGGAAAATGTGCGCAGAGGTTTTCATGCTCATAAGAATTTATCACAAGTTTTAATTTGTGTTTCTGGTAGTTGTAAAATATTGGTTGACGATGGTAAGACTAAAAAAGATGTTTTATTGGAGTTTCCTGAAAAAGGTTTACTAATTAAAGGATTAATTTGGAGAGAGATGTTTGATTTTTCACCAGACTGTGTGCTTATGGTTCTTGCTAGTGATTATTATGATGAATCTGACTATATCAGAAGTTATGGTGATTTTATGGAGATGGTAAAAAATGTTAAATGAGAGTTTAGTTCATCCTACAGCAATAGTGTCGGATAAGGCAATTATAGGTAGAAATGTAAAAATAGGACAATTCACTACTATTTATGATAATGTTGAAATAGCAGATGATACAACCATTGAGGGATATTGCGAAATAGGTGTTCAAAATCATTTATCTGAAGGCAGTAAACTTTTTATTGGTGGTAATTCATATATTAGATCACATAGTGTTTTTTATGAGGGCTCGGTTTTTGGAGAAAAATTAATTACAGGCCATCGCGTGACTGTACGAGAAAAAACAATAGCAGGTATAAATTTACAAATCGGTACTTTAGCTGATATTCAAGGACATTGTACTATTGGGGATTATGTAAGAATGCATAGTAATGTGCATATAGGTCAACATTCAAAAATTGGTAATTATATTTGGATTTTCCCTTATGTGGTGTTAACAAATGACCCGCATCCACCAAGTGAAGTTATGCAAGGTGTAGAGGTTGGTGATTTTGCCGTAATTTCTACGATGAGTGTTATTTTGCCTGGAGTTAAGATAGCAACTGGGTGTCTTATTGGAGCAAACTCTATGCTAAGTATCTCAACTAAGCCACATATGCTTTATAGTGGAAATCCCGCGAAAGAAGTTTGTGAAGCATCTAAGATAAGACTTAAAGATGGTACAAGAAAACCGGCATATCCTTGGATAAAGCATTTTCATAGGGGGTATCCTATAGATATTATAAAAGAGTGGGAGAAAATGAATAGTGAAGGAATCATATAGTATTGATGAAATAGAAATCGGGATGTGTGCATCATATTCACAAACAATAACTGATACAGATGTTAAAGTTTTTGCTGGATTGTCTGGTGATCATAATCCAGTTCATTTAGATGAATTATATGCAGAAAAATCAAGATATAAAAAAAGAATAGCTCATGGATTAATAAGTGCAAGTTTTTTTTCTGCATTATTTGGTACAAAACTGCCAGGTAAAGGATGTGTTTATGTAGGGCAAAATTTGAATTTTAAAAGACCTGTGTATCTTGGGGATACAGTAGTAGCAACTGTAATTGTATCAAACATAGATGTATCAAGAAAAAGAGTTTTTTTTGATACAAAATGTACTGTAAAAAATAAAGTTGTTATAGATGGTACTGCTGAAATATTTATTCCATAAATAAAAATATCTCCCAAACTTGGTAGAAGGAGTTTGTCAAGTGATTTTGAAAGACATAGCTAGAGTTATGTATATGTTTGTTCCTAGGTTTATGAGGGAGCAGTTTGTTAATGATGTGATATTAGCAATAAGGCGTATTAGAGAACCAGATCAATCAGATTATATAGAGGATGTGGAGAGAAAATATAGTAAAAAACTCATGCTTGCTAAAGATTTAGACTTACTTGGATGTGAATATAATATTTTGTACGAATGCAAAGATAGATCTATTCAGCTTAGTGCACCAAAGTTAATAATCGATGGTGAGAAGTATTTCAAAAATGAAATTAATACTGAACTACCAGATACAGCTATTTACCTTGTCAACGATGTAACACTTATTGGTGGCTCAGACTCTCTAATTAATCAAGGTAATGTTTATAACCATGATTTAAATTCGATGAGTAATCATCACGAGATCAAGAGATTTGAAAATATAGAGTACTATGGTGGTGGATTTTATAAATTCTACCTTGATTCAGAAGAGATTAAGTCTTCAGGTGACAAAACATATATTAGTTTAATTTCTGAATATTCTTGGAATTATTATCATTGGATCGTAGAAGTTCTGCCAAAGTTTATAATGATATTAGACGTCTTGAAAAAACAAGATGAAAAGTTTGATTGTACTAAATATACACTTTTAGTAGATCAAGGATTGCCTAGTCAGTGTATCGACATTCTAAATATTGTGGCCGGTTGTAGCTTCGAAATAGAGGCTGTTGAGCTGAGAAGACTTTTATTTTGCAAAAAAGTCATTTTTGCTAAGCCATTATCTTATGTTTTGGAAAATAATAAGAATCCAGTTAATAACATGAAAGATGTTGTTATAGATATTGATGCTTTAAAAGATTTGAAGCGTAAGGTATTAAATAATGTTTCTATAAAACCTTTTAAAGCATTTTCAAGTAAGAAAATTTATTTACAGAGAAATAATAAAATAAGAACAATTGAAAACATTAATGAATTGGAAAGACTTTTGCATAAGAAAGGATTTGAGTTCGTGAATCCAATAGGTTTAAGCTTCTGTGAACAATTAAGTATGTTTCAGCATGCTGAAGTGATAATTGCGCCCTCTGGTGCAGCTTTTACCAATATGTTATTTATGAGAGGTGGAACAAAAGCTATAAATTTATATCCATCTGTTACAGGTGTTAATTTTAATATATTTGAACCAATTGCGGCAGCATCTGGGGTAGAACTTGTACATTTTTTAACAACTCCGGTAAGTGACACTAGTTATATTCATGGGAATGTGACTGTTAATGTTCAAGATTTGGAGAAATATCTAGATGATATACTTGTTTAGAGGTTTTACTATATAAAGATTTTCAGTTTAATTCAAAGCAATGTTTTATAAAGTTTAATTTTAATAATTTAAGATGGTGAAATATTATGATAAGTTTTTTAGATCTTCAAAAAATAAATGGTTTATATGAGTCAGAGCTTAAACAAGCATGTGAGCGGGTCATTGATAGCGGATGGTATATTCGTGGTAGTGAATGTGAAAAATTTGAAGAAGAGTTCGCTAATTATTGTGGTACTAAGCACGCTATTGGTGTTGCAAATGGCTTAGATGCTCTTGTATTAATTATTAGAGCATATAAAGAGTTAGGAGTTTTTAAAAATGGTGATGAGATTATAGTTCCAGCTAATACTTATATTGCAAGTATTTTAGCGATATCTGCTAATAGTCTAGTGCCTATATTAGTAGAGCCTAATATAGATGATTATCTATTGGATGTAGATAAGCTTCAAAAGGCTATTACAGATAAGACAGTAGCTATCATGCCAGTACATCTATATGGACAAACTTGTCAGATGGACGAAATTAATTCCATAGCTAAAAAACATAATCTTAAAGTAATAGAAGATTCGGCTCAATCGCATGGAGCATACTTTGATAATAGGAAGTCAGGTAATCTCGGAGATGCTAGTGGTTTTAGTTTTTATCCGGGTAAGAACCTAGGGGCATTAGGTGATGCTGGTGCTGTAACAACGAATGATAGTATATTAGCTGATACAATATCGGCCTTGGCAAACTATGGTAGTCACGAGAAGTATAAAAATCTTTATAAAGGAACTAATAGTAGGTTAGATGAGATTCAGGCAGCTATGCTAAGGGTTAAGCTTAAATATTTGAATCAAGATATAGATTACCGTAGAAGAATAGCTGAATACTATCTTTCTAATATTAAAAATGAAATAGTTTTTTTACCAATGCTTAGACAATTCGATAATCACGTTTGGCACTTATTTGTAATCAGAACAGAAAATAGAGACCGACTGCAAGATTATTTATTAAATAATGGTGTTCAAACCGTTATTCACTACCCGATAGCCCCACATCATCAAAAAGCATATAGTGAGTGGAATAATGATAGTTATCCGATATCAGAGCAGATTCATGATCAAGTTTTAAGTTTGCCAATAGGTCAACATTTATCTCAGGATGATGTTGTTCGAATAACTGAAATCGTGAATAAATTTTAGACCGTAACATTCTGAAAAAGAGCTTGTCTAATAAGTGGTACTTAGTCAAAAAAACATAATGATTAATAAAAATGTTGTTATTGAGTTTTATATGATAGTCCGAAACAGTGGCCTTTAGTTATCATAAGGTCGATTAACTCTAATACTTTCAGTAAAAAAATCTAACAACATTTGTTAAAAGTAGAATATTCAATATAAGCATTAAGCTTGGGAGGTTAGGTTCTATGGATAATAGTCCTCTTATAAGTGTATGTATGCTTTGCTTCAACCATGAGAAGTATGTGGAGCAAGCCATAAATTCAGTTATAAACCAGACATATGATAATTGGGAATTAATTATTGTTGATAATAGCTCAACAGATTCTTCGAGACAGAAGATAGCCAATTGCTCTTTTACTGATGATCGAATTACTTTTATTTCACTTGAATATAATAGTTATCCCTCTGGAGGAATTAATACTGCTCTCAAACAGGCTAAGGGTGATTACATATCTGTATTATCTGCGGATGATTATTTTATGTCAGATAAGTTAGAGAAACAACTTAATTATATGAAAGAGACGAATAGTTGTATTTGCTTTACTTGGGTTAAGTTTGTGAATGATAGTGGTGTTGAGTTAGATAACTATAAAAATCATGTTTTTAATAAGCATTTTAAAAATACAGATGAGCTTATGAAAATGTTATTTAATGGTATTAATGTGTTTTGTGCAGTAACGCCATTGATATCTCAAAAGGCTCATGAAAAAATTGGTTTTTATGATAATAGATTACTACAGGCTCAAGATTTTGATTTATGGTTGAGAGCGTTAAAAGAGTATGATATATCTATATTGGAGGAAGAATTATCATGTTATCGAATTAGGGATGATGGCGCTAATCTAAGCATAGGAGTTGATACTAGAGCATTACTTCGAGGAAATACTGAAGCTATTTGGTATATGCAGAATATACCTAAATTAGAAACTTGTGTTATCTCAAAGATAATTGGTAATAAAAGCGATGAGATATCTAAGTATAAAAATTTATTTTATTATTATTTGAAACAATCAAATAAAGTAGGTGCGGCAGCTATGGTTTTTGCAGCATATGACAAATTAACTGAGAGTTTTTCATTTCCTTCAGAGCTATATCAAGATTTTCTTGAGATGTATTCACGCCTTGATCTTTTTGATGAGTTGGGTTTTAGGAAAGATGCTGTGGCAGAGCTATATCTTGAGCAATCAAATTCTGAATCAAGTAGTATAAAAAAACGGGTCTATGTAAATAAGAATATATATTCTTTCGATATATATATTGAAAATGATATTTCAAAGATCGAGTATTTACCAATTAATCAGCCATGCAAAATTAATCTAAAGTCAGCTAGAGCGATTTTCGAAGGCGGTAATGTAATAGCATTAGGTGTGAGTAAGACTAATGCTGAATATTTTGATGGACAGTATTATGATTTTAAAAGATACCCTAAAATCGTTTTTGATAAACTAAATGTAGAAGCTATAGGAGAAAAAATACAAACTATTGAAATAGATATAGATATTTTGCCGTACAATAAAGAATGTTTAATTTCATTAAATGAGGCTATTAATTATTTAAATGATGAGTTAAACAATGAGCTTGATACTTATAAAAAAGAGATTAATAAGATATACTCATCTTTAGGTTGGAAATTAACTAAACCTGTAAGAATAATTACAAAGCTGTTTAATAAGTAATAAAAGTATGACTAGGTTATATAATGATTTTAAGAGAGATAGTTACGTTTCTATGTCCTGTAGGCAGTAGAAGAAGAGAGATATTGAGAAAAATATATCGAGGTATTGTTGTTAGTAAAGTCTCTACTAATGATGTCGAAAATCAGTTTCAAGAAGGTAAAAAGGTATTTGATGTTTCCAAACAAACTTTGATCATAGTATCTCATATATCTTCAGCTACTGGTGCGCCTTTGTTGGGGTTAAATATAGGAAAGAGTTTAAGTAAGCAATATAATATAATTAACTACATTATGCAAAAGTCAGATATTCATGATGCTTTTTTTGAAGATGCTTTTCTAGTGGTTGAAGAGGTTTATAATAATCAGAGTCTGTCTATCCAGATGATCGATACGCTTAATCAAAAGTATAATATAACCGCTGCTATATGTAACTCAATTGTAACGTATCCTATATTAAGTATAGTTCGAGACCTTCGAATTCCTGCTTTGTCACTTGTTCATGAATTTGCAGGCTATGTAGTTCATGGTAGTGTAATGAGAGATACACTT
The DNA here is from genome assembly GCF_007923265.1 of Francisella salimarina. NCBI lineage: Bacteria > Pseudomonadati > Pseudomonadota > Gammaproteobacteria > Thiotrichales > Francisellaceae > Francisella > Francisella salimarina. The sequence goes on along the minus strand of NZ_VOJA01000001.1, from coordinate 149,475 downwards.
GTGGCCGCAGACAGTGTTGTAATTCCCGCAAAAATAATACAAGAGTCGATTACTAATCATTTAAGGGATTTTGAAATAATTTCAAATGTTCCTAAGAATATATCTATTTACCCACAAGGAAAGCTACCATTTATCCCTAAAAATTATGGCCATGCTGACTCTGTGGATAAAATTTTGCAAAAAATAGGTATTGATAATATAGGAAATTATAGAATTATGGTCGGAGCTGGGTCAATAGATATTAGGAAAGGTGTAGATTTATTTATCTCCGTAGCTAGATATATTAAACAAAACTATGAGGGTAGGTGTAAATTTGTTTGGGTAGGTGATGGACTAAAAGAATCTGATTATACGTATTCTTATTGGTTGCAAAGAGAAATAAGACTATTTGATCTAAGTGACGATTTTGTTTTTTTGGAACATCAGCAAAGTCTAGATGCAATATTTTCTATAGCAGATATCTATTGTTTGACATCGCGTATGGATCCATTTCCTAATATCGCTATTGATGCTTTAGAAGCTGATTTGCCAATTGCTTGTTTTAAGGATGCTTCTGGCACAGTTGAGTTTTTAGAGAAATATAATGCACAATCTATAATAGTAGACTATCTAGATACGCATAAATTAGGTTATGAGATCGCAAAATTTTTATCAAAAAATATCGTTAGATCTAATAGGAATTCTTATCTTGTTAAAAAATATTTAGACTTTGATAAGTATGTCGATTTTCTGATCAGTAAGATTAACGAGTGTGTTTCATATAATAGTAAGAATCTAAAAATTGCTAGAGAGTTAGAGTTATCCGAGTTTTTTGATAATCAGTTTATTGGATTATCAGATTTGAAATCTGCCTCAACGTACTTTTATACATTAGCGCATAGGAAAGGTTTGCATAGGTTAACATCTAATCCATATCCTGGCTTTTCAAATCTTAAATGGATTTTAGAAAATGGTGATGGTAGGACGGGAGTTCCATTATATGAGGCTCTTAGTGAACATATACATGCTACTCACGAATGCTATAGATTACCTATCCATAGTGATGAAGAGAATATATCAGTTAGGTTTGCGGTACACTTGCATTTATTCTATATTGATTTGGTTGAGGAGTTTAATGATTATTTTAAATACCTTCCTCCCGGATACGACTTATACATCACTGTAGTAGATGATAACAATATTGAATTTATTAGAGATAAATTTAGCACTTGTGGTGCAGTTAATGTGGAGTTTATAAAAGTTGATAATATTGGAAGAGATATTGGTCCAATGATATTTGGACTCAAAAATCAGTTATTTAGTCAGAAATATGATGTTGTAGGCCATTTTCATAGCAAAAAAACAGTTAGTGCTCATGCTAACTTAGGTGATGAATGGAGATCATATTTGTTGGATAATTTAATTGGTAAGGATAAACAAATTTCTAGTTCTATACTTAGACTTTTGAATAAAGAAGAAGTAGGATTAGTCTTTCCTGAAGATAGGACATATGTTGATATCGGCGAGAACAAGTCATATGTTGATAAATTGGGTCAAGTTATTGGGTTAAAAGAAATATATGAAACTCCTATATTTCCTTTGGGTAATATGTTTTGGGCTAAGCTTGATGCAATCAGGGATATTTTTTATCTAGATGAGCAATTGATTCTACAAGAGGAACCGTTACCACGAGATGGTAGCTATATGCATGCTTTAGAGAGAATAATGCCGAATATAGTCGAGAAAAATGGTTATAAATATGTAACAGTGTACAAGGATGGTACATCGTGGTAGTTGGAGGTGGTCAGTTAGCACAAGCATTTTATAATTATCAAAACAATGAGGGTGTCACTATTTTTGCTAGTGGAGTCTCTGATTCTAGTTGTATTGAACAAAAAGAATTTGATAGGGAAAGAAAGCTTCTTGAAACTATACTTAAAGGGAATTCGAATAAAAAGTTTGTATATTTTAGTAGTTGTGCATTATCGGCTGAAGATTATCCTAAGAACTCATATTATGCTCATAAAATACAGATGGAAAGTACTATAAAGAAGCTTTCAGATAAATATTTTATCATTAGGCTTCCGCAACTATTTGGAAATCTAAAACTGCATAATACTCTAATAAATTATATTTATCATGCTATTAAAAGTAATAATGTAATGAGTGTATATTCAGATGCATATAGATATGTTATTGAGATAGAAGATGTTAGGAAGTTTGTTGATTCATATTTGGCAAATGGTGCTCTATGTTCTACTATTGATCTTGCTAATCCATATAGATATAAGATTTTAGAGATTATAGAAATTTTTGAAAATCTTCTTAACAAAAAGGCTAATACTATAATTATACAGAAAAAAGATAAATATATTTTAGATCTCAGCAAGCTTAACAGCTATATTAAAGCAAATAATATAGATATAGAATTTGGTAAAGATTATCTAAAAAATAAACTTCATGAAAAAATAAAAAACATAAATAGTATATAGAGTAATGCCAGTAAGTTATTTAATCTTATGTTGTTAATGATTATAATGTTTAGAATATAGTTATCCAAGTTTTATGAATAATGTCTAAATTAATAAGTGAGAGTCAAATATTATCACATTGGCAAGATAATAAACCAATATTGAGTATTTGTTGCACCGCATATAATCAAGAGAAATATATTGAAAAGGCTTTAGAAGGTTTTTTATCTCAACAAACAGATTTTCCATTTGAAATAATTATAAGTGATGATTGCTCGACTGATAGAACTACAGAAATACTTAATAGTTATCTTGAGCAATATCCAAATATTATTAGATTAGTCTATCAAAAACAAAATCAATACTCAAAAGGAGCTTTACCTATAAGAGACTTTATTTTACCTGTCGTTAGAGGTAAATATATAGCATTGTGTGAAGGAGATGATTATTGGATAGATTCCACCAAATTACAGCAGCAAGTTGATCTTTTGGAGCATAATCCTGAATTCATGGGCTGTGGTCATAATACAAGATTTTTAATCAATGGAGAGTTGACTGATAGATTATTTATAGATTCTAGTAATAAAAAAGACAGTTATAAATTCGATGATTTTATTGATTCCGCCTATTTGCATACAACATCTTTAGTTTTTAGATATGATGCACATAAAAGTCAGATTAATGAATACCTTGCTAAATACTCATCTGTTAAACGTAATGATGTATATATGTTGTTGGTATTTTCAAAATTTGGTTCAATAAAATATATAGATAAAATCATGTCTGTATATAGAATGAATGATGGTGGTATATGGAGTGGCGCGGATGAACAAGCACAGCTAATTATGTTTTTGCATGGTTGTGTAGATTTTAGCTATATATTTGGTGAGGAGTACAGAGATAAATTTCTTTACTCATTCGCTAATACATTAAGTGAAAGTATAGGTGCTACTACGCCAAATTTTATGTCAGAAGTATTAAAAGAATTCTCAATAAGAGATTTTGAAGTTATTGTAGAGAGTTTTGCCAGATTTAAAAATCGTGATAATGGAACTATTAGAGAATGTAGTGAGTATATTGAGTTTCTTGAAAAGCAAGTTAATGATAATAGTATCAAATCACTGATTATAAAGTTTATTAGAGTCTTAAGGAGATTTACTTTTTTCAAAAAATAACTTTGAAAAATAATTTTATTGTATAGTAGCGTAGCATAATGATGTACTATGTGAGTGGCTTCATTATTTCAACTAATTTTGGCTTAATATGCTTGAGTAAGTATATGGATCCTGTTTTTGAAAGATGATTACCATCAGAATAAAACGGAATGCCTTCCCTGTTTACATTATTACAATATCCATTTTCACAAAAAGTATCGTATGGATTGATAAAATAAACATTTTTATGTTTTTTGGCAAATTGATTGAGAATGTTATTAACATTTATTGCTGCAGGATAATTATTTTCTATTTCTTTTGTTTGACAATGATTTGTTGATTTAAACCATTTTAGTTGAGATAAGCAATATGTTGTATTGTAATTAAATGATTCTGGAGGATTTCCTATTATTATTAATTTATGTCCGTCAATTATTTTCAGCAATTTTTCAAAAGCATCCGTTAATGCTTTGTATTGATTGTATTTTGTCATGGTGAAAGGATCTATATTAATTGGCTTGTGTGAGTCTAAATACAATGCGTCTCCAACATAGGCTGCAACATATGCAGAGTATATTAAAACACTATCTTTTTTTTGTTTTATATGATTGCTTAGATCTATAGGTGCTTCCTTATTAGATTTATCATTCCATTCCTGTGTAAATATAGGATTTCCTTGTCTAGTAAGTCCCGGAATAAGTAATGTTGATGAATACTTGCCTCCATCTCCACCTGTTATACCGTATAAGCTTAGGTTGAAAGGTTTGGCTATTTCATCTATTAATCCTCTCTCCAACATTCCGGCATGACTATCTCCCATAAGTATTATATCAGCAGGTAAAGAACCGTATTTTACCTCCTCTGTTGTGACACCGGCCCCTCCCCAGTTTTCTATATGATATTTACTCAAATCTGTCACTTGATTGGCAGCTATTGGATATTTTGCTCTCCAAAGCCAACCTTTACTATAGAAAATAGAAGCTCCTATTACAGATATTATAACTACAATTAAACTCCATTTTGAAACCAATAAGACTTGTGAGTAATTTTTTTTAGGGATGTTTTTTCTGAAAGGTTGTTCAATTGTGTAATACATGACTGAAGCCACAATTAGGGCAATAATTAAAATAACTAATTTAGATATTGAACTAAGTTCAAATGGATACCCAGTGTTTTGATTGTATGTTTTAACGAATACTATCATTGGCCAATGTATTAAATATAAGGAATAGCTAATAAGTCCAATAAATCTGATTGCTTTGACTCTTAGTATATATCCTGACCACTTGGCGGATCCGGAAAGAATCAATAATCCAGCGCCTATTGTAGGTAGTAAAGCATTATAGCTAGGAAATAAGGTGCTTGAATTATAATAAAATATAGGATAAAAAACAAAAATAAATCCTGTGGCACACATTATTTCTTTACTTTTGTTTGATTTTAGTAATTTGTCTTGATCTAGCCAAGTTAGTATTGCTCCAATACAGAATTCGAAAGCTCTAAACTGAGTTAGGTAATACAAATTACTTATGTTTGTGCTTTGCTTATAAATTGACCAAATAATACTAATAGTAAATATTGACATTATAAAAGGGATTAAAAGTTTCTTGTTAATTCTATATATAATCAATAACCCTATGGGCCAAAATATATAAAACTGCTCTTCAACTGCTAATGACCATGTATGTAGAAGTGGGTTTGATTGTGAGAAAATATCAAAATATCCCGCCTGAGAATTGAAAAAAAAGTTTGATATAGATAATGCAGAGGTTGCTAAAGAGCCTCCAAAAATTTTAAAGCTAGCAAGATTTAGTAGCCATGTTGAGAGCAAAAGTGTAGTTATTAGAGTGAATATTAGTGCAGGCAATATTCTTCGTATTCTTCTTGTATAGAAATTCAAAAAGTTAAATTTGTTATCTCTTCTTAGTTCTTTAATTATTATTTTAGTTATAAGATAACCACTTATAACAAAGAATATATCAACACCAATAAATCCACCACTAAAAAGTGAATAGTCAAGGTGTACAAATATTACAGATATGACTGCTAGAGCTCTCAAACCATCTATGTGATCAATATACTTAATGTTGCTCAAAACTTTAACTCAACTGATTAATTTAGTTACAAAAGTTTATTATACATGGAATATACTAATAAGCAATTGTGCTTAAATGATAAAATTGACTTGTAGGTTGTTGTAGTAATGTTGGAGATCAAATCTTTCAATTGTTATAGATTTTAATGTAAAAAAAATAATGTTCTGATAAAATGATTCTCATAGTAGAAAAGTGGTTTTAGTATATATGAGATACTTCAAAGAATTCTATAGGTTTATTAGACATCTTATTAACAATAATAGACTAATTCTTATACTCTCTTACAATGATTTTAAAGAAGCATATTTAGGGTCATATTTGGGAATTGTTTGGGCTGTTATAAGACCGGTAGTTTTTATATTGGTGATATGGCTGGTTTTTACTTATGGTATTAGACCTGGAGGTGCTGGAGGTAGTTCTTCAATAATCCTTTTTTTATTGACAGGTATGATTCCGTGGTTCTTCTTTTCAGATGCTTTTTCTAAAAGCTCTGAAGTCCTTATAGCAAAAAGTTTTTTGGTTACGAAAGTTTCGTTTAGTGTGAATATTTTACCTATAGTAAGTATTATGTCTTGTTTTATTATACATATGATACTTGTTTTTATATTATTCTTGGCATTCACGCTAGCTGGCCACTATCCTAGTATTTACTGGTTGCAGTTGCCATACTATCTGTTGTGTAGCTTATTGCTCTTACTGGGATTGGGCTGGTTGGCTTCAGCATTAAGGGTGTTTGTGAAAGATACCTCAGAAGTTGTTGCTCTAATTACACAATTTGGGTTTTGGTTTACTCCGGTTTTTTGGTCTCCTCAGCAGATTCCAGAGAGATATAGATTTCTGATAGATCTGAATCCGATGGCATATGTAATTCAAGGTTTTCGTAACACTTTTATTGAAAAAGTGTGGTTTTGGCAACAACCAGTGCAGACTACAGTTTTCATGATAATGGTTTTTTGTATAGTATTTTTGGGGGCTATTGTATTTAAAAGACTAGCTCCTCACTTTGGAGATATTCTGTAAAATGAAAAAAAATATTGCTATTAAACTAACTAATGTTTCTAAGTATTATAAAATATATGACTCTGCTAGAGACCGAGTTAAAGAAGCTTTTAGCTTGTCTAGAAAGAAGTATTCCAAAGATTTTTGTGCGGTAAAGGATGTGAATCTTGAAATTAATAAGGGTGAGGTTCTCGGTATTTTTGGATTAAATGGAGCTGGTAAGTCAACACTGCTTAAGATTATCGCTGGAGTTGTTACACCAACCTCTGGGAGAGTTAATGTTAATGGTCAAATCAACGCTATGTTAGAAATTACAGGAAGTGTGAATCCTGAGTTAACTGGTGCGCAAAACATTAAATATAGCTTGGATCTTAATAAAGTCAATGAAAATGAAAGAGATCAAATTACTAAGGAAATTATAGAATTTGCTGAAATTGGTGACTATATAAATCAGCCAGTAAAGAATTATAGTAGTGGCATGACAGCTAGACTTGGGTTTGGAATTGCTACAGCGATTAAACCAGAAATATTAATAGTTGATGAAGTTTTGGCTGTTGGAGATGCTATCTTTCAAAATAAATGTTTTGTTAAGATTAGACAGCTTCTTAAAGGAGGGACAACAGTTGTCTTTGTTTCGCATAATGTTTCTTTGATGGTGGAATTTTGCAGTAGGGCAATATTTCTTCATAATAGACAAATACTTCTTGATGATGAACCCAAAAGGGTGGCTCATTATTATCAAAAAGCCTTATTTAGCGATGATAAAGAGAGGGTGATAAGAGAAATTCAAATTCTTAATGGTGATATTGTTGAGGAAGCTGATAGTGATGTAAAAGATAATTTTGGAAGAGATTTTGATAACCTTTTAGTTTCTGATCTATGTATTTATGATATGTCAAATAATGCGACGAGTTTCTTGGAGACAGGATATGAATATATTTTATCTATGGATGTTAAGTTTCTAAATGATTACAATAAAGTTAGGGTGGATTTTGATGCGCAAGATATTACAGGTAAGACGTTGACTTTATTTAATTCTTTTTCTAAGGGTAATATTATAGAAGGCATTAAATCAGGAGATGTTTTCAATATAAGTAATATATTTAAGTGTGTGGTATATAAAGGACAATATACTATAAGAGTAAGCTTTACTGATATTAGTGATAAGAGATTTGATACTCCTATTGAGAGTAATAAAATCGAAACCAAGTTTGAGGTTGGGGTGTTAGAGCAGGAGAATGTCCTAAAGGTACAAAAGCGTAAATAGGTTTTTACATGAAATTTTCTATAGTAACAGTATCATACAATTCTGAGAAATATATTGAAGAGACTATCTTGAGTGTAATCACTCAAAGAGGTGACTTTGATATTGAATATATTCTAGTAGATGGTAAGTCAAAAGATAGCACTTGTGATATTATCCAAAAGTATGTAGATAAGCATAAGAAAGGCGAATTAGACATATTTTGTAATAGTCTTGATATCAAGTTTATATGTGAGAAAGATGATGGCATGTATGATGCTTTATCAAAGGGATTATCGATAGTAACTGGTGATATAGTTGCTTATATAAACTCAGATGATTTTTATCTACCAAATGCCTTTAAAGCGATAGCTGCTGAGATGAAAAAACACGGTGAAAAAGCACAGTGGATAAATGCTAAAAATACCTGGTACAACAAGGATGGTATTATTGAAAACTCTATGCTGCCTCTAGTACCATCAAGAAAGAGAATACTAAAAGGTATCCATGGTACGAGTTTGCCATCGATACAACAAGAGTCAACTTTCTGGACAAAATCATTACAAGATAAAATGGATATGAAAAAGTTTGCTGAGTATAAACTAGCCGGTGACTTTTTTATGTGGCACGAGTTTGCAAAACATGCAAATTTACATATATGTAATAGTAATGTTTCGGGCTTTAGACATCATGAAACTAACAAAAGCAATGATCTAAGCGGTTATATGAATGAGTTTTATGATATTGTTGGCGGCAAGCCAAGAAAGAATATTTTTGATCTGTGGCATATTTTTATATATAAGTTTTATGTTAAATATACTTCAGATAATATGATTAGAAGACACAATGAGTATGTTAGAATATTCAGACATATAGGCTACAAGCTTAGTGAAAAACTAGGTAAGAAAAGTCACTAATATATCTTAGGAGCTATCCTTGTCAAATTCTCAAATTCAAAAAGCTAATTATCCTTTGGTTACAGTTATAACAGTTGTATATAATGCCAAAGAACTTTTAGAAGAGACTATTTTGAGTGTATTAAACCAGACATATTTAAATATTGAGTACATTATAGTTGATGGTGGTTCTACTGATGGAACGCTTGATGTTATTAAAAAATATCAAGATAAAATTACTAAGTATATCAGTGAGCCAGATCAAGGTATTTACGATGCTATGAACAAAGGTATTGCACTAGCTAAAGGGCAATGGTTTAACTTTATGAATGCAGGAGATAGCTTTTATTCTAATGATGTTTTACAGGAGGTATTTGAGAACAAATTTTCTCAAGATACTGCTGTCATTTATGGAAATACTAATATTGGTCATAAAATTCTAAAATACAAATCTGAACTAAATTTGAGAGATATGGCGCTAGGAATGATGTTGTGCCATCAATCTACTTTTTATAGGTTAGATAAAGCAATAAAATACAATCTTAAATACAAGATATGTGCAGATCAAGATTTTACAATGCAGTACTTTAAGCTTGGTAAAAAATCGAAATATCTAGATATGACTATTTCTAAGTATGATCTTGATGGTATATCATCACAAAACTTGAATAAGATTCTCAAAGAAAAATTTCAAATAAATAAATCTTATAATCTTTCGTATCTGCCTGTAATCAAGAGTTATATTATTTCGCTGTTAGTTAAGCTACGCAGTTACTTTAGGGGTTACTAAAAGCTAGTATTGTTATATCATATAGTTAGATATAGATTTAATTAAAGGCAAGATAAATATCATGTATGATTATGTCATAGTCACTCACATCCCAGCTTTTTATAAGGTTAACTTGTATAATCAGTTAGCTAAGAAGCTAAATATCTTTGTTGTTTTCTTAGCCTCGAATACAAATGAAAAAAGAGCAGATGATTTTGTTGGTTTAGATAATGTATCTTTTGAGTATCAGGTTTTATTCTCAGGCAACTTACAACAGCGAAACTCTTCAGCAAATATCAAAAGATTAAGAAGTATTTTAAAAAGTATTCAATATAAAAGAATGTTAGTAAGTGGTTGGGATTTGCGTGAGTTTTGGTATGTTATATTTGCTAATCGTAAAAACAAAAATTTTCTAGCTCTTGAGTCAACTATTAATGAAAGTAAGACTACAGGAATACAAGCATTAATAAAAAAAATATTTCTATCGCGAGTATCTACAGTTTTTGCATCTGGTACTCTTCATCGAGAGTTATTACTAAAACTTGGATATCGTGGCGATATAAAAATTACCAAAGGTGTTGGTATTATCAATAAACCAAGCTTTAATAAGGAAGTAAGAGAGTATCACAAAAAGTTTCTTTATGTTGGGAGGTTATCAGCGATTAAAAATTTAGAGAGATTAGTTCAGGTATTTAATAGTCTAAAAGATTATAGTCTGACCATAATCGGAGAGGGCGAGCAGAGAGAGTATTTACAAAAAATCGCTAATGATAACATTGTGTTTAAATCAGCTATTGAGAATAAGAAACTTAAAAATGAATTTCTTAGTCATGATGTTTTTGTGCTACCTAGCCTGGTTGAACCATGGGGATTAGTAGTTGAAGAGGCGTTTTATTTCGGTTTGCCTGTGATTATTAGCCAAAACTGTGGAGCTAGAGATATTGTCAAAGATAATATAAATGGTTATTGGATAGACCCACAAAATATTGATGGACTAATTTCATTAATCCGAGCAATTAACTCAGATAAATATCATGAGCTTATCACTGGTGTGGAGAAATTCTCTCTAAATGCAAAGGATATTGAGCAAATTGAGGCTTATTTATGAAAATTTTGATTGTCCATAACCGCTATCAGTCAAATAATATTGGTGGCGAAGATATAGTTTATGATAATGAGTTAAAGTCTTTGCGAGAATTACATGGCGAAGATAATGTTTTGGCATATCAGGTTTCTAATGATGATATTAGCAAATTTAGCTTATTATTTGGGATATGGTTTTCACGCAAGCATTATCGAAATATTAAAAAGATAGTTAGAGACAACAATATTGATATAGTCCATGTGCATAATTTTTTTCCTTTGTTGACACCAAGTGTTTTTAAGGCTGCAAAAAAATCTGGTGCTAAAGTGGTACATACACTTCACAATTACAGACTATGGTGTATATCTGGTATTCTGTATAGAGATGGCTTTGGTGCATGTGAACTATGTACCAAAAGTAAGTTACCTATTTTTGGTATAAAAAATAAGTGCTACAGGAAATCGCGATTACAAAGCTTAGTTGCTCAGGTCGCATTTAGTTTTTATAAGCTCTTCAAAATGTTTAAGAATATTGATTATTATTTCGTGTTGACTGATTTTCAAAGGCAAAAGGTCAAAGAACTTGGTATTTCAAACCATAAAATTATCCTCAAACCAAATAGTATCTCTTTGGCTGTAGATCAGCATACTCAAAAGATTAAACAAAACTATATTTATGTAGGTAGGCTTGAAGAATCCAAAGGCATATTTGAGCTTTTAGATACATGGAGATCTCTAGATGATAAGTTTGTGTTGACAGTGGTTGGCAATAGTCCCGATAGTGATGAGATAATTAATAAATACTCATCTAAAAATATTGTTTTTAAGGGGAAATGTACTAGGGAAGAGACGCTATCTTTGATTTCACAATCGAAGTATCTAATCCAACCAGCGCTACTGTATGAAACATTTGGCTTGACGATAATAGAGGCTATGAGTTTTGGCGTTCCTGTTATTGGTTTTGATATTGGTACGCGTAGAGATTTTATCAAAAATAGAGAAAATGGCTTCATAACTACAAAAAATGACTTACAAAGAACTATACAAAACTCTTACGACTATAGTAACTATGAGCTAATGAGTCAAAATGCAAAAAATACTGCAAAGCAATATCAAAATGACTATATAATAGCTAAGCAGTTAGAGATTTATAAAAATATTTTAGAAGGTTGATAGTTTGAAAGTATCGATAATTACAGTTTGTTACAATTCTGCAGAGACTATTGAAAAGACAATTCAGTCAGTAATTTCACAAAGCTATCAGGATATTGAATATATAATAGTTGATGGTGGTAGTTATGATGGCACTTCGGATATATTAGCAAAGTATCAGTCTAAACTATCAAAAGTGGTGAGCGAATCAGATGATGGTATCTATGATGCTATGAATAAAGGTATCGCTTTAGCAACTGGGGATATCATTGGTATTTTAAATAGTGATGATTGCTATAGTAATAGTGATGTTATAGACAATATTGTGAGCACGTTTAGGCAGAATGATAAAGATATGCTTTTTGCAGATTTGAAATTTGTTAATGATAATGGCAAGATCCTGCGCTATTACTCAGCTAAGCGTTTTACTCCAAATAGATTGAAGTTTGGAATTATGCCACCGCATCCGACACTTTTTGTCAAAAAAGCTATTTATCAGAAATATGGAGTCTACCGTTTAGATTTTAAGATTGCTGCAGATTATGAGATTTTTGTGAGATTCTTGCTTGTAAATAGACTTTCGTATACATATTTAAATAAATGTATAATTAATATGTTGGTAGGTGGGGTTAGTACTAGTAATTTGCAGAGTAAAAAAATTATTAACCAAGAAACGATTAAAGCTCTAGAGCTAAATGGTATCAAGGCAAATTATTTGTGTATTTCGACTAAGTATGTCACCAAAATACTAGAAATACTGAAAGGTCGACTGTTAAACTATTATAAGAAAAACTAAATTTATAAGTATATGAGATTATTTCGGGAGATTTGTGTGGAAAAAGTAGTTATAAAAGATGTTATTAATTCTAGTGGAGTGAAGTTCGGTACTAGTGGGGTTAGAGGCTTGGTTGTAGCAATGACTGATAAAATTTGTTGGCTATATACTAAGGCTTTTATTCAGTTTTTGGAGCAGAAGTACTCAATAACCAAAGGTTCAGAGGTTGCTATAGCTCATGATCTGCGTGATAGTAGTCCTAGGATAACTAAGGCTGTGATTAAGGCAGTCAAAGATAGTGGCTATGAACCAGTGTACTGTGGAGAGATCCCATCTCCAGCTGTGATGCTATATGGTATAACTAATCAAATACCATCAGTTATGGTTACAGGTAGTCATATCCCAGAAGATAGAAATGGTATCAAGTTTAATACTCCTTATGGCGAAGTTCTCAAAGAAGATGAGGAAATGATTGTCAGCCAAGTGATTACGGTTAATGATAATACTTTTGATAAAAATGGGATGTTTTTGCAAAAAGTAGAACTACCAAAAATCTGTAATCAAGCACATGTACAGTATGTGGATAGATATTTAGATTTCTTCCCGCGAAATTGCTTGTCGGGTAAGACTATTGGATTGTATGAGCATTCGTCTGTAGGGCGTAAGATAGTCAAAGAAATTCTTGAAAAGCTAGGTGCTAAGGTTATCTTACTAGGATTCTCAGAGAGATTTGTATCAGTAGATACCGAAGCAATTCGTCAAGAAGATGTGAAGCTTGCAAAACAGTGGGCTAATGAGTATGAAATTGATAGTATTGTATCAACAGATGGCGATGCTGATAGGCCTCTGGTTAGTGATGAGTATGGTAACTGGTTAAAAGGCGATATTTTAGGTGTATTGACAGCTAAATATCTTCAAGCTGATGTTATTGCGACACCAGTAAGTAGTAATACTGTAGCAGAAAAGATAGGTTATTTTAATAATGTGATTAGAACTAAGATAGGCTCACCGTATGTAATTGCTGCAATGAATGAGCTACTTACTAATAATCAAAATGCTGTAGCTGGATATGAAGCAAATGGTGGATTTCTATTAGCTAGTGATATATCAAGAAATGGCAAAGTACTAAAAGCATTAGCTACAAGAGATGCTGTGATACCTATGCTTGCTGTGATGATGCTATCTATTAATGCTAATAAAACAGTTTCAGAACTTTTATTTGATTTACCATCTCGATATACAGCAAGTAGTAAGATTGATGATTTTGCCACTGAAAAAAGCCAAGAAATCCTGAAATCAATATTAGCTGGCGAGTCAGATCTTTTAGATAAGGTTATATCTACTCATTTCGATGGTAAAAACAGCATTGAAAATATCGATACTACAGATGGTGTTAGAGTAACTATGACAAATCAAGATATTGTCCATCTTAGGCCGTCAGGTAATGCCCCAGAGTTAAGGTGCTATACAGAGGCCACTACTGAAGAGTCAGCTAAGAAACTTAATCAATGTTGTGTTGATTTGATCCAAGACATATAAGTTCTTCAATCGAATTACTATATTATGTAGATAATTTGAGCGATAGCGAACAATATCTTAAGATGATATAATTAATCCTATAGAGGTAAATAGTTACTATTATGCAAACACATCTAAAAAAACTTGAAAATGAGTCAATACAGATATTTAGGGAAGTAGTTGCACAGTTTGATAATCCTGTGATGTTATATTCTGTTGGTAAAGATTCATCTGTACTATTGCACTTAGCTCGTAAGGCATTTTATCCTGGTAAGATTCCATTTCCTTTGCTTCATGTTGATACTACATGGAAGTTCAAAGAAATGATAGAGTTTAGAGATAATATGGCAAAAGAGTATGACTTTGAGCTTTTGGTACATATTAATCAAGATGGGATTGATCAAGGTGTAGGGCCATTCTCACATGGTAGTGCAAAACATACTGATATTATGAAGACTCAATCACTCAAGCAAGCTTTGAATAAAGGTAAGTATGATGCTGCATTTGGAGGTGCTCGCCGTGATGAAGAGAAATCGCGTGCTAAAGAGCGAGTATTTTCATTTAGGGATAAAAATCATCGCTGGGATCCTAAAAACCAAAGACCAGAGCTATGGAATATCTATAATGGTATGGTAAACAAAGGTGAGAGTATTAGAGTTTTTCCACTCTCAAACTGGACTGAGTTAGATATTTGGCAATATATTTATATGGAGAATATCAAGATTCCAAGTTTATATTTTGCCAAAAAAAGACCTGTAGTTGAGCATGATGGTATCTTGATGATGGTTGATGATGATAGAACACCTGTTGAACTAAGACAAAAGGCTGTAAATAAAAAGGTTAGATTCAGGACATTAGGTTGTTATCCACTAACTGGAGCTGTAGAGTCAGAGGCTGATACTCTACCAGAGATTATCCAAGAAATGTTACTAACCAAAACATCTGAGCGCCAAGGTCGAGCTATAGATAAAGATAGTGTCGGCTCGATGGAGAAGAAGAAAATTGAGGGGTATTTTTAATGAGCCATGTATCTCCATTAATTCAAGAAAATATTCTTGCGTATCTAAAACAGCATGAGCAAAAAGAATTATTAAGGTTTATCACATGTGGAAGTGTTGATGACGGTAAAAGTACCTTAATTGGAAGGCTCTTGCATGATAGTAAGATGATTTTTGAAGATCAATTAGCTGCTATTACAGAAGATAGTAAGAAAGTTGGTACACAAGGCGATCAAATTGATTTAGCGTTACTTGTCGATGGTCTACAGTCTGAGAGGGAGCAAGGTATTACTATAGATGTGGCTTATAGATATTTCTCTACTGATAAGCGTAAATTTATCATAGCTGATACTCCAGGGCATGAGCAATATACTCGTAATATGGCGACAGGTGCATCAAATTGTGATTTGGCGATAATACTTGTAGATGCTAGAAATGGTGTGCAAACTCAAACACGCAGACATAGTTTCATATGCTCTCTTTTGGGCATTAAGCATGTGATAGTAGCTGTGAATAAAATGGACGCGGTGGATTATTCGCAAGATGTTTATAAAGAGATCCAAGATGATTATATAAAACTAGCAGGAAGTCTTGAGATACCAGATATTAGATTTGTACCTATATCTGCGCTAAAGGGTGATAATGTAGTTACTAAAAGTGAAAATATGCCATGGTTTAGGGGATCGGCATTAATGCACTATTTAGAAACGATGAAAGTAGAGCATTCTGATAGTGATGAATTTAGATTTCCAGTACAGTTGGTTTGTCGACCTAATTCAGATTTTAGAGGGTTTCAGGGTACTGTTGCTTCTGGTAAGATTAGTGTGGGAGACACTATCAGAGTTATGCCTAATGGTAAGATTACCACAGTCAAGTCTATAGTTACATTTGATGGAGACCTAGAATTTGCAGAGGCTGGGCAAGCTGTGACTCTAACAACAAATGACGAGATTGATATCAGCCGTGGTGATATGATTGTTCATAAGGACTCTATCTCGCATGTGTCACCTAACATCAAAGCACATATCGTTTGGATGCATGAGCAACCACTAGTAGAAAATAAAGATTATTATGTCAAGTTTTTGACTAAGCAAGTGACAGGTTCGGTAAGTAAGTTTAATTACAAAACAGACATAAATACCCTAAAAGATATTGATTGTGGTAAATTAGATTTAAATGAGATAGGTGCAGTTGAGCTGAAATTGTCAGAGCCTGTATGTTTTGATGATTATCAAAAAAATAGAGCTACAGGAGCATTTATAGTTATAGATAGATTATCTAATGCAACTGTTGGTGCGGGTATGATTATCAAACCACTTGCAGATGGCGAGATTAGAAGGGATAGTAATAATTATTCAGAGTTTGAGCTAGAGTTAAATGATCTTGTTCGTAAGCATTTTCCTCATTGGGGAGCTAAAAACTTAAGAGATTAGCTATATGAGTGCTATTTTACTATTTTTGATAATTGTTGTTATGCTTGTGTTGTTGTGCTTTTATCAGCACAAGACATTGATGATTTTTGGTGTGGTGATGTTTGCTTGTTTTGCTTTTGGTTGGGTTAACCAAAAAGAGCTATTAGGTAATGCATCTAATGCATCTTTGGTTACATTAGTAATCATCATGATACTTGCATCAGTGATTGAAAAAACAAGTGTATTACGGAAGTTACAAAATCTACTGATTGCCAAGACGGAGAAAAAAACTCTAATAAAGGTCTTGAGTATTTCGGCACTATCATCATCAGTTCTAAACAATACCGCAGTTGTAGCTATTCTTATCAAAGCTATCAATAACTCAAAAGCAGTACTACCATCGCGACTTTTGATACCGATGTCATATGCAACTATTATGGGTGGTACTTTGACCTTGATTGGTACCTCAACAAATCTGGTTGTTAGTAGTATGTACTCAGCTGCGACTGGATCTAAAGGTTTCGGCTTCTTTGATTTTACAATTGTCGGAGCTGTGGTAACTGTATTCGGTTGCATAACATTATATTTTACTAGTAAATTTCTGCCAAAAAAAGAACCCCAAATTAATAGCTATAATAGCTATATGGTTGAGGCCGAAGTGCTTGCTAAATCATCACTTATTGGCAAAAGTATTGAAAAAGCTGGATTACGACATCTCGAGGACTTATTTCTTGCTGAAATTATAACCAAGAATGGTGATAGGATATGTCCTGTTAAACCTCATGATATTCTTGCAGAGGGAGACAAGTTATTATTTTCTGGAGATATCCAAAAAGTTTCGATATTAAATCAGTTTGATGGTCTAAAACTATATGCTCAAACAGAGGGTTTTGATACTTTTCAGCTAACAGAAGTTCTTGTTAAGCAAGATTCGAGTATAGTTGGTAAAAGTCTCAAAGAAATTGAGTTTAGATCAAAATTTGATGCTGCTGTAGTTGCCGTACGTAGAGATGGTGAAAAAATTTCTGGTAAGCTTGGTAAGCTAATTATCAAAGCTGGAGACTTTTTGTTATTGGCTACAGGCGATGATTTTAGAAGTAGAGCTAATATATCCCAAAATTTCTTGGTCATAAAGGGAGTAGAGCCTAAAAGAGTGATTACAGGCTGGCGTGAGGCTTTGGTAATTTTTGGCTTTATTGCGGTTATTGTTTATTCTGTTTTTTCTGGGGATTCGCTGTTTTCAGGGATGCTTATATTATTAGGTATCCTGGTATTAACTAAGAGTATATCTATCAATGAGATCAAAAATAGCTTCCCTACCGAAGTTTGGTTGATAGTGACTAGTTCATTATGTATCGCTACGAGTATGGATAATACTGGTTTAGCAGCTACTATTGCTGATTTTTCACGCACATATTTAGCAGGACATTCTGCCATAGTTATATTTGTAGGGATTTTTATCACTACAATATTACTGACAGAATTTATAACCAATAATGCTGCCGCTGCATTGATGTTTCCAGTTGCATATAATCTAGCATTAGGTGTTGGTATCAATGTGTTTCCCGTGGTGCTTGGGGTGGCATTTGCGGCGTCTGCAAGTTTCTTGACTCCTTATGGTTATCAAACTAATCTGATGGTAATGAATGCTGCAAACTATAAGTGGCGGGACTTTATCGTAACTGGAGTGCCAGTTTCAATCGTATATGTAGTATCCTGCTGTGTTATGATACCTATAATTTATCCTTTATATTAATGGAGATATAAGTGAGCAAAAATATCGTTTGGCATGATGCTAGTGTCTCAACTGATGAAAGAGCTAAGCATAAGAATCACAAAGCCTTAGTGCTTTGGTATACAGGGTTAAGTGGCTCTGGTAAGTCAACTATCGCGAATGCTGTTGATCGTATACTGTATCAAAAGGGCTATCATACTTATATATTAGATGGCGATAATATTCGTCATGGATTAAATAAAGATTTAGGCTTTGATGAGACTAGTCGTATTGAAAATATTAGACGTATTTCTGAGGTTGCGAAGCTTTTTGTAGATGCTGGTATTATAGTTAGTACAGCATTTATTTCGCCATATATATCTGATAGAGAGCAAGCAAGAGAGCTAATTGGTAAGAATAACTTCATTGAAATTTTTATAGATACCGAACTATCAGAGTGTGAAAATAGGGATCCCAAAGGTTTGTATAAAAAAGCAAGAGCAGGTGAAATAGCAGATTTCACAGGGATAACATCACCATATCAAAAGCCAGTGAATCCAGATATACATATTGAAACCGAGGATAAAACAATCTTTGAATGTGCTGATATAATAGTCGAATATTTATTTTACAGGGTAAATAATGAAAAATAATATATATTATAAACATATAGATGGCTTAAGGGCTGTTGCGGTATTATCGGTAGTATTTTTTCATCTTGATATAAATTTAGTTAAATCTGGATTTTTGGGTGTTGATATATTTTTTGTTATATCAGGTTTTTTAATTACTAGTATTATTATTAGAGATTTAGAGAATAAAAGTTTTTCATTAAAGAACTTTTATTTAAGACGGATGCGGAGAATACTTCCAGCCTTAATTACTGTATTAATATTTTCTACGATTTTTGCATGGTTGATATTGTTACCACAAGATTTAAAGAATTACTCTAAATCGTTAGTAAGTGCATTGGGATCATTCTCAAATTTATATTTTTTCAAGACATTAAGTTTTGGTTACTTTAGTACAGATGCGACGGTAATACCTTTATTGCATACATGGTCTTTAGGAATTGAGGAACAGTTTTATATATTTTGGCCTTTATTTTTAATATTTGCTTTTAACGTATATATAGGAATAGGTTGGAAAGATAAACAAGCGTTGAGTAATTTTGATAAGTATTTGATTATAAGTCTAATACTTATAGTTTTATCTTTATTTTGTTTTAGATATTTTAGTTATTTTGAGATATATGATTACTTTAATCATGAGAGGTTTTATTATTTTCCATTAACAAGAGCCTTTGAGCTTTTGTTTGGATGTGCACTTGCTATTTATCTTACAAGATATAAGCCAACAAATAATAAGTTAATACTTGAGTTATTATCAATTATTTCGATATTGCTTATGTTGTATCCAATATTGTTTAAGGATGTGTCTTATCCAAGTAACTGGACAGTTATTGCATGTGTTGGAGCTGTATTGTATATATATGCTGGTTGTAACGAAAGATATAATACTTTAGTTAATAGGTTTTTATCAATTAAGCCAATTGTATTTATAGGTTTGGTTTCATATTCATTATATTTATGGCATTGGCCAATTATTGCATATTTGAATTATTTAAGTATAGAGAAGACACATTTGATTAAATTGATCATACTGGCTTTAAGTGTTGTGTTAGCTACATTGACTTATTTATTTGTGGAGAAACCATTTAGGTATAAGTTTAAGACATCATTTAAAAAGACACTAATCCTCTTATTTATATTTCCTGTAGCTATTTCGGTGGTTTTATTCTATATTGCTTCACGACATAATACCTATGTTATGATAAATGGTATGGATTATAATAAAGATAAAATGTTTGATCGTCTTTATGGGTTTGAGTACTTTATAGATAATGATTGTTTTTCTTATAGAGAAACTCAAGCTTCTAAGATTCCATCAAGTAATTCATGTTCTATTGGTGATAAGCATAAAAAAAATACAGATTTTATGTTTGTAGGAGATTCAACAACAAGAAATTTTATTTACAGTATGGATCGATGGGCTCAAGCTGTCAATCTAAGAGGTATATACATGGGGCAAGCATCCACCCCATTCCTTGTGGCTTCACCAGTTGGAACAGTATTAAATAGAGCAAAGGTTATACAGAAGGCAATTAGTAAATATAAGCCCAGATATATATTTATGGTTACCGCCTCTGCACTATCAGATTCACAAGAAATGAGAGATGATGTTAGAAAGACTGTTAAGTACCTTGTAGATAATGATATTATACCTGTTTTTGTTATTTCTACACCTATGCTATTTGAATCACCAAAAAAATTGTATGTTGATGGGGTGAATAGAGTTAGTATAGATATGACATCTGTAAAATATAAAATTCATGATGATACTTCATACATAAATGATTTAAGAGCAGATTTTCCTAGTATTAAAGTCCTAGATATTACGAATTTTTTTTGTGACATAACCACATGCTTATATAAACTAAAAAATGTTCCTATATATGCAGATCAAACACACCTAAATATTTTTGGGTCTAGGTTGTTGGGTGAAATGTATCTCAATAAGTATGGTAATCCATTGGCTAGTATTATTGAGTGACATAAAAAGGGTTGGTTTTTAATGTATAAAATAGATATTTTCAATGGTGATGCAGATGGGATATTATCACTTATTCAACTACGCAAGGCATTGCCAGTAGCTAGTAATAGCCATACACTAATAACAGGGGTCAAAAGAGATATTTCTCTATGTAAAAATGTTTCTAATCAGGATGCTAACGATGCAGTTGTGACAGTGTTAGATATTTCATATGATAAGAATTATCAAGATATTGAGAGATTGCTTGAGTGTGTCAGTCAGATGTCATACTTTGATCATCATAAGGCTGATAAACTAATCTTAAATCCAAAATTAGAAGCTCATATAAACACATCAGCAGATATCTGCACCGCACTGATAGTAAGTAATAGTTTAGATAAAAAGTATCATCTCTGGGCTATCGCGGCAGCTTATGGCGATAATTTGCATCATGTAGCAGACAGTGAGGCTGATTTACTTAAGCTGAAGAGTGAGCAAAAAGCTCAACTAAAAGAGCTAGGAATGCTGATTAACTATAATGGTTATGGAAGTATGATTGATGATTTGTATTATCATCCAGCTGACTTGTATCATGAGTTAATAAAGTATGAGACTCCATTTGATGTGATTGCTGATAAACATTCTTGCTTTTATAAATTGAGACAGGGCTATGAGAATGACAGTAAAAATCTAGATAGTTTAGATATCCAAGGTTTTGATGAGCTAAAGCTAGTTAAACTTCCTAATCAAGCTTGGGCAAGAAGAGTCAGCGGGACTTTAGGTAATGACTTGGCAAATAAGTATCGTGATAAAGCTATCATAATTGCAACGACAAAAGATAATGGTAATTATCTAATAAGTCTAAGAGCTCCAAAAAATAAACCATTTGGTGCGGCTGATATTTGTTCACAGTTCGCCACTGGAGGCGGTAGAGAGGCAGCTGCTGGTGTTAATGATTTATTGAAAGGGGAGTTAGATAAATTTGTGAATAAAGTTCAAAGGTATTATGGTTGAGGATTGATTATGACAAAACAGTGGGCTGTAATAGGTGGAGGTGTAGCCGGCATAACAGCTATAGCTAAGCTTCTGGATGAGAATGTAGGTGGTAAAAATATTCATTGGATATGTTCGGATTTCTGTGTTGGTGATCTAGGAAAAAAATGGCGCAATGTTTCAGGTAATACTTCTGTAAAGAGGGTTAAAGAGTTCTTACTGGCTTATGAGTCTTTTGATTTGAAAAAAAGACAAAGTGATTTTGATATTTTTAAAATGCCAGAAGATCAGACTTGTTATCTCAGTGATATTGTAAAACCTCTTGAACATTCAACAAAAGTATTGATAACTAAGGTAAATATATATAATCAGTTGGCTATAGATGTGAAATCTACTGACCAAAATGTAACTATAACATTAGATAATGGTCAAAAGATAACAAGCAATAAATCAATAGTTGCAATTGGTGCTGAGCCGAAGAAAGCATTATATCAAGATGTACAAGAGATCGGTTTGGATATTGCTCTTGATCCAAGTAGATTGTCTAAAGTGATATCGGCAGATGATACGGTGGCAGTTTTTGGATCGTCACATTCAGCTATTTTAATTCTTAAGTCATTAGTTGAAAATAATGTCAAAAAGATTGTTAACTTTTATATTGAAGATATAAAATATGCGGTTGATACCCCAGACGGTATTATAAATGATAATACTGGTTTAAAGGGTGTAGCTGCTGAATGGTCAAGAGAGTTTTTGGAACAGAATTTATTGGCAAATTTAATTAGAGTGAAGTGTAATGAACATAATCTTAAAAGATATTTACCAGTAGTCAATAAAGCTATTTACTCAATAGGTTTTGAAAGACGAAAGCTTAAAATCAATGGAAATAATAATCGAGACTATAATAAAGAAACTGGTGAAATAGTTGAAAATGTCTATGGTTTTGGTATTGCTTATCCTAATTTAAAAAAAGATCTATCAGGTCAAGATGAGTACCAAGTAGGTGTTGGCAAATTTGTCAAACACATTAATGATAGCTTCGATATTTGGAATAGTTAAGATGAGTAATAAACTAAAACTGATTAAAGAATACTGTAAAAGTAACCAGTATGATCTAAAAGTTCTTATGAAACAGATAATAAGCTTGATTGATGATGATTTATTGAATTTGTGTCGTAATGATTCTGTTAAATATACTAGGACATCACTGTATAATGACTCTCTCATAGAGGTTTTATTACTGAGATGGCCTCCTGCATCAAGATCCTATATTCATGATCATGATCTTCAAGAATGTTATGTGAGCTTGATTCAAGGGAGGTTAACAAATGTTTTATATGGCTTTAATAGAGATGAATTTGCGGCACTATCTGAGTCAGAAGTTAAACGTGGTTACATTTATGAAGCAAAAGACACTGAGATACATAGTATACAAAATAGAGGATTAGAAACAGCATATTCTTTACATATATATAGTAACCCTGTAAAAAAATGTAAGATATATTCAGAAAATGGAGAGTATGAGATTAAAGAACTTTCTTATGATGAAGTATTATGAGCTTTTGTATTTGTTTAGATGCTAAATAGCACCTCTTTTCATAGTCTCGAAGAACTCTTCATTAGTTAATGAACCTTTCATTTTTTCTGTTAGGAACTCCATAGCTTGAACATCTTCCATACCACCAAGAATCTTGCGTAGTACCCAAAGTTTTTGTAGTTCTTCAGGAGTTGTAAGAAGCTCTTCTCTACGCGTACCAGATCTATCAAAACTAATAGCAGGGAATACGCGACGCTCTGCAATCTTACGATCAAGATGAAGTTCCATGTTACCAGTACCTTTGAATTCCTCAAAGATAACCTCATCCATCTTAGAGCCAGTCTCTACAAGAGCTGTTGCAATGATTGTCAAGCTACCACCTTCAGCAGTATTACGCGCAGCACCAAAGAATCTCTTAGGCTTTTGCAGAGCATTCGCCTCTACACCACCAGATAGTACACGACCAGAAGCTGGTGATACAGTGTTATAAGCACGTGCAAGTCTTGTGATTGAGTCAAGTAGAATTACTACATCTTGTTTGTGTTCAACCAGTCTTTTTGCTTTTTCGATCACAATTTCAGCTAACTGGACATGACGAGCTGCTGGCTCATCGAAAGTAGATGCTACTACTTCACCACGCACTGAGCGTTGCATTTCTGTAACTTCCTCAGGACGCTCATCGATCAGTAGCATGATTAGATTACATTCAGGATGGTTCTTAGCAATTGATGTTGCGATATTTTGCATCATAATTGTTTTACCAGTTTTTGGTGGGGCAACAATTAGACCACGCTGACCTTTACCAAATGGAGCAGCTAAGTCGATGACTCTTGCTGTAATATCTTCATTTGAACCATTCCCTATTTCCATAGTTAGCCTTTCTTTAGCATACTCAGGAGTTAAGTTTTCAAATAAGATTTTTTTCCTAGCTAATTCTGGTGAATCAAAGTTAACACTGTCAATATGCTTTACTGCAAAGTATTTTTCATTATCACGAGGTGGACGAATTTTGCCAACAATGCTATCACCAGTTCTTAGATTTAGTTTTCTGATAAAAGCAGGTGAAACATAGATATCATCAGGAGATGCAAAATATGAGCTATCAGAAGATCTCAAGAAGCCGTAGCCATCTTGTAGAACCTCTAAGATACCTTCACCATATATATCTTCACCCTTATCTGCATGATATTTAAGAATTGAGAAGATAAGTTCTTGTTTTCTTGCACGAAGTGATTCAAGATCTAGACTTTGAGCTATATCCATTAGCTCATTAACAGATTTGTACTTTAATTCATTTAAGTTCATTTGATTCTCTATTTATAAAAAATAATACTGATCTAACTAATTATAGATATTTGTCTACGATTGAGATTAATTGAGTTTTTTGTACTACACCAACTTTAGTTTCTTTATTTTCGCCATCTTTGAAAACCATAAGAGTTGGTACACCACGCACACCGAATTTCATTGCTGTTTCTTCGTTGTCATCGATATTTATTTTGCATACTTTAACTTTGTCGCCATAATGCTCGGCAACTTGTTCTAATATTGGAGAAAGCATCTTACAAGGACCACACCAAGGAGCCCAAAAATCTAATAATACTGGAGTATCACTATTTAATACTTCGCTTTCGAACTGGCTATCTAATATATCGATACATTTTGACATGCTTTGATTTTCCTTTAAGTTTTTGATTCTAAAACTGATTAAGCAGACGCTTCTGCTGTATTTTTGATAATTTTATAAGAAGTTAAACTAATAGCTAGTTATTATAAACAAAAAAACTTCTTAGACAAATTTTTTTAGCTATTTTACAGATATTTTTTTATAATGGGGATAGTTATAAAAATAAGCTTTTGTTTTATATGTCAAAGATAGTCGCAACGGTAGATTTAGGTTCAAATAGTTTTCATATGTTGATAAGTGAAATCAAGCCTGATGGTGAGGTTGTTACATTATCAAAACAAAAGCAAAAAGTTCAGCTAAGAGCAGGTCTTAATAATAACTTAACAATTAGTAAAGATGCTCAAGAAAGAGCTATTGAGTGCTTGGGGGTTTTTGCTCAAGAAATTCAAAAATATAAAGTTGAGCATGTAAAAGCAGTAGGTACATATACTCTTAGAAAGGCTAAAAATAATATAAAAGGTTTTAAAAAGAAATTAGATAAAGCCTTAGGGACTAAAATTAAGATTATTTCTGGTCCGGAAGAGGCACGTCTGGTGTATGTTGGGGCTAGAGATAATCATGATGCAAAGCAAAAAACATTAGTTATAGATATCGGAGGAGGTTCCACCGAGCTTGTAATTGGAAGAGGTGATAAGATATTAATTGCTCGTAGTTTAGATATGGGCTGTGTAGGTATGCAAAAAGATCACTTTAGTAATGAGAAGCTTGATTTTGCTAACTTTTACGCAGCTACTGATAGGGCTAGAGAAATTCTCTTACCTATTTTGCGCAAGTACAAAAAAGTTGGTTGGAGTAGTGTATTAGGCTCTTCTGGGACAATTACATCAGTTGTTGGTGTTTGCCAAGAAACTACAGGAGGCTCTACTATTACTAAGGATTTTCTTAATGATTTGATTACAATGATGATGGATAAACGAGAGGTTGAGCATATTCGTTTTGAGGGCTTGAGAGAAGATAGAGAGAGCGTTTTGGCTGGTGGTGTGGCGATTTTGTATGCTATTTTTGACTGTCTTGGAATTTCTGAAATGAAGTTGTCTAATGGTGCTGTGCGTGAAGGTATGCTTTATGAGCTTGTTAAGCGTAAGTACAAGATTGTTATAGATTAGACAATAAAAAGATTTAGTTAAAATCAAAAAAGGATTTATTTATATGAAGTATGTTCCATTGGCAGCTCGATTAAGACCTCAGAGTATTGAGGAGGTGATAGGTCAGGAGCATATATTATCAAAAAATGGATCATTAAGAAAAATTTTGGCTGGAGATGGGGTTTGCTCGCTGATACTATGTGGAAAACCAGGTGTTGGTAAAACTACCTTAGCTAAAATTATAGCTAGTTCTAAACAGTTAGAGTTTTTTGAGCTATCTGCAGTTGATTCTGGTGTTAAAGATGTTAAAAAATTAATCGCAGATAATCAACATTTAGGTAGTTTTGTATTATTTTTAGATGAAATTCATCGATTTAATAAATCACAGCAGGATTTACTTTTACCTTATGTTGAGTCTGGCAAAATTATTTTAATTGGAGCAACTACTGAAAATCCAACATATTACTTAAATAATGCTCTAGTTTCGCGAGTATTTATTTTACGATTGAAAAGGCTGAGTATCTCAGATACCCGTAAGCTTATTCAAAGAGCTATAACTAAGGATGAATCATTGGCAAAACATTCTTTTGAAATTGATGATGATTTATACAATGCTATACACAACTATAGTGAAGGTGATTGTCGTAAAATTTTAAATTTGCTTGAGAGGATGTTTTTGATTAGTGATAGAACTAGCAATATTCATCTTGATAGCGATCTTTTTGATCAAGCAGTAGGCGAGGCATCAAGAGATTTTCACCGTGAGGGTAAAGAGTTCTATGAGCAACTATCAGCCTTTCACAAGTCTGTCAGAGGTACTGATCCTGATGCGGCTATATTTTGGCTGAGTGTAATGTTAGATAATGGGGCTGATCCTCTAGTTATCGCAAGAAGAATGCTCTGTATAGCATCTGAAGATATCGGTAATGCTGATCCTCAAGCTTTGAGAGTCGCCATAGATGCTTGGAATGCTTATGAAAAGTTAGGTATGCCAGAGGGGAGGTTGGTTTTGTCGCAGGCAGCTATATATTTAACAGTGGCACCCAAAAGTAATGCTTGCTACAAGGCGCTAGCAGATGCCCAACAGATTGTTAAAAGTTTGGGCAATATTGAAGTTCCTCAGCATCTAAAGAACTACAAAGATAGTAACTACTTATATCCACATAATTATCCGAACGCCTATGTGGTGCAGCAATACTTGCCAAAAAATATTAGTCAAGCTTTTTATAATCCTACGAATGCTGGTTTTGAATCTAAGATAAAAATGAAGCTAGAGAGCATAAACAAAATCAAGAAGTTATAATTAAGCTATTAAAATTTTGTATTTGTATGCTATAATCTTTGGAATTAAATTATATCTAATAAAATTATAACTAGGTTTTATACTGCTATGGCATTGGAAAATTTACTACATCCTACTAATATTAAAATTGATGAATATGCAAAAAATGCTACTAAGTTTTCTTTTGAGGCTCTAGAAAGAGGCGTTGGTTATACACTTGGTTATGCGCTTAAACAGACTATGCTGTATTCTATCTATGGTGCATGTGTTACTAGTGTGAAAATTAATGATGGTAAGATTACTTCTCTTGAGGATGTAATTCCTTGTGATGAGACTGTTGCAGATATCATTTTGAATGTGAAAGCTTTACCTGTGACTTTAGCAGATGATATTGAGTCTGGAACTATTACTTTTGAATTATCAGGTTCAGAAGAAGAAGTTTTTTCAGAAGAGGCTAAACTATCTGAAGGTTTAACAATTACAGAAGAAGTATTTATATGTAGCTATAATGGTGGCAAGAAACTCAAGATTGAAGCTAAAGTAGAGAAAGGTGTTGGCTATAGACAAGCTGAAGAAAACTTCAAGGATGGAGAATTTTTTCTGGATGCCACTTTTTCTCCGGTATCTTTCTGTGAGTATGAGATTAAAGATGCTCGTGTAGGTAGACGTACAGATTTGGATAAGCTTGAGCTTAATATTAAGACAAATGGTAATATTAACTGTGAAGAAGCTCTAAGACTAGCAGCAACAAAAATTCAAAATCAATTGAGAAATATAGTTGATGTTGAAGAAATAAACAAAGGGATTTTTGTAGAAGATCCTACTAAAGATATAAACCCTGTTTTACTGAAGCATGTTGAGGAGTTAAACCTTACTGCTAGATCTTCAAACTGCCTAAAAGCAGTTAATATTAGATTAATCGGTGAACTTGTGCAAAAAACAGAAAATGAGCTTCTTAAAGCACCAAACTTTGGTAAGAAGTCATTGACAGAGATCAAAGACAAATTGTCTGAACTTGGTTTATCTTTAGGTACAATGATTGATAATTGGCCTGAAGATCTGTAATATATAACCAGCTACTCTTGCCGGAGTGGTGAAATTGGTAGACGCGCCGGATTCAAAATCCGGTTCTGGCAACAGAGTGCCGGTTCGAGTCCGGCCTCCGGCACCATCTTATTATAAGTAATCAACTTGTACTCTCATAATGTTCCTATCTCATAAATTTTATATACAAAAGAGAATTAGTGTATGAAAAAACCTAACTTTAATATTGTAGTAATTGCGATCATAACGATTATGGGTATGGATCTTATTGATACAACTGTTATGAATAATATCTTACCTAAGATAGCGGAAAGCCTTCACACTACACCTGAATTTCTAAAGACGGGTATTAGTATTTATATGATCGTTATGGGTATGTTTCTGCCTCTTAGTTCATGGATGGCTGAGAAGATTAGCTTTAGATATACATTAATGTTTGCAGCATCTGGTTTTGGATTATTTTCATTGCTATCTGGATTAGCGATGACTGATACTCAGCTTTTTGCATTCAGAGCAATTCAGGGATTATTTGCAGCATTTTCAGCGCCTGTAGCAATGCTTGCTTACTTAAAGCTTTCGGAGAATATGCTTGAGGGAACGGCTTCATTATCTAACTATACTTTGATAATGGCTATATCTGGACAGATTATAGGAGGTATCTTTGCATCTATATCTCCAGAGTCATGGCGTTTGGCATTTGTGATGCAAGTGCCATTTGCCTGCTTTGCAGTTGTAGCTATATACAAATATTTCCCCAAACAAATATCAAATAATCAAAAGCAGAGAATCGACTTTGTTGGTCTTTGTCTGTTAGGCTTTTCAATATCAGCACTTTTTGTACTAAGTGAGATTCTCTTAAAAGAGATTGACTTGTCAATTAAGATATATATTGCGATATGTGTAGTTGTATCGATATCTTTATATGCGATTACATACAAAAAAATTAGAAATCCAATAATTGATTTAAGTATCTTTAGTAATAAAAATTTTACGATAGCCTTTGTTTCAAATTTTTTGTGTAGACTAACAACTTACTGGGTGTTTTTTGCTTGGCCTGTTGTCTTATATCATCTTAGCCACTTGAATACTATATACATATCTATTATGTCCGTATGTTTGATGATTGGTACTATTTTTTCTAAAAAAATTGCTAAACATATAGTTTATTTCTATGGTTATAGAATATGTATGGTGTTAGGTTTGCTAGGTGTATCTTCAGTGATGTTACTCTCAATTTTGTTTGATATTCACTATAATTATATTATATTCTGTGCAGTCGCTATGGGGTATGGATTTGTGTTAGGTTTATATCAGACATCATCAAATGCAGTAATGTATACTGTAGCGGATAAAAATAAGTTAGATAGTGTCAATACACTCAAAAGTTCAGGAAATATGATTTCATCGGCATTTGCCCTAACTATATTTACTATAACTTATGACTTATATTATAGATATGATATTAGTCATCATTGGTTAAGTAGATTCCTAAATGTCTTTACGCAAACATATTATCATGTGGTTGTTACAGCAGCATTAGCTCAGATTATTTTAGTAGTATGGATAATTTTGAGAATGGATAATATAAAGGAGAATACACTTTGATTCTCTTATTTCTTCTTCGCTTTGATATGAACAACAGAAGTCGGATTGTGGAGTAATTTACCGTTTTTTACGCCTCTAATTGTGCCTACAGCCGCTGTAGTCCATGCAAATAATAGAACAACAAAAGAACTTATTGCTGCAAACTGAAAGAAGGTTAAACCTGTATGTAGAGATAGTTGTGTAGTACCTGTAACACATGTACCAACCGGGAATGTAAATGCCCACCATGTTAATGCAAATGGCATTTTTCTTTGTAATGCTCTTAAGGTAAGCAAAGTAGCTATGAAGAACCACAGCATAGCAAACCCCCAAACTGGTACACCATAAAGAATAGCCATGACATTCATACCTGTCGCAATAGGCTCACTAACTGTAAACACAGCTGCAGTACCCAAACATCCTGCAGCTGTAATTGATTGACCTAATGGACCTAGTATAATCCATAATGTCGGGACTCTTGCACTACCTGAAGTGCCAGAGTGAGCTAAGCGATTCCAAATTAGAGTTATAATAATAAGTGAAGCTATCAGACTAAGACCAAAGCAAGCATACATACCATAGAGCAATGTTTGCTGTGCTTCGCCATGTTGCATATATTTAAGGAACATTGAGCCAATAGTTGCCGATACCATTGGTGGGACAACAGGCATTAGCCAGCCACCAAATGCAGCATCTGCATGTACCTCATTGTATGTAAATAAACGATATGGGATAACAACAGCAGTAATAATACCACTAATAGTACCAATCCAAAAAAGTGGCCATGCAATATCTAGAGCTAACTGTTGACCAAAAAGGTTAGGTCCTAGTAGCAATGTACCACCAGCTATGGTCAAAAAAGCCATAGGGGGAGCACCAAAAAATTGCGACATTACTGGATCATTGAATTGACGTTTGATAATTTGTGGTTTAGTTATTGTTTGGTAACTTTTAAAAATAGTCATAAAGATAAGCATAGCAAATGCAATAAGCCAAATAATAGTTGCAAAACCTGTTAAACTCTTCCCAATAAGAGGTAGTCCGACAGCAGCATTTGCAATAATGCCAGTACCCATTACTGAGGCAAACCAGTTGGGCCCCATTTCTTTTTGTAACTCAATTTGTTTATCTGTAGACATAACTCTCCTAATATTAATTAAAAATCAGCTAATTTTGTTTTTAGTGATATGATAATAGTTTTAAAAGTTAAAATGTGTAATCCAAATTTTAAAATCTCTTTTAATTAACTGTTAAATTACTATTTAATTGTAGTCTTATATCTATAAATTTACAATTTAAAAGTCTCTTGTGATTGGTCTTGATCATAAAACAAATATAGCTTGTCAGATGTGTTTGATTAGGTGTGGGAATAAGATAGAGCCTGGAAAATAAGAAGTAAGATGTCTCTTTTATCTTTAAATTGTTATAATACATCACATCATTTGATAAATTATAAAACTGTTTTATGATAATAGATTCGCATTGTCATCTAAATTATTTGAAACTAGAAAACATAAGCCTCGAGCAGGTTATTAATAATGCAAAAAGTGCTGGTGTTGAAAAAATTGTTTCAATAGCTGTTGCATGGGATGAAATTGCTGATATAGAGAGAATTACAGAAAATTTTAATAATATTTACCATTCTGTAGGAGTTCATCCTAGTGAGCTTGATACATATCAGCCAACTGTGGATGATATAATAGCGCGCTCGCTACATGATAAATGTGTTGCTATCGGTGAGACTGGTTTAGACTACTACTATAATGGTAGTGACACTAGAGAAGCTCAAGTAGAAAAGTTTGTAAATCACATGCAAGCAGCAAATGAAGTAAATAAACCAGTCATAATACATACTAGATCTGCAAAACAAGATACCTTGGATATACTAAAAAGCGAAAACGTAGAGAAATGTGGAGGTATACTGCATTGTTTTACGGAAGATTATGATATGGCTAGAAAAGCTATTGATATGGGTATGTATATATCATTTTCTGGTATCTTAACCTTCAAAAATGCAAAGGATATTCAAGAAACTGCCAAAAGGTTGCCACTAGATAGAATATTGATTGAAACGGATGCACCTTATCTAACCCCAGTACCTTTGCGCGGTAAACCAAACTATCCAGAGTATGTTAAATATGTGGCTCAGTTTTTGGCGGATCTTAAAGAAATATCTTATGATGTGGTTGCTAAGCAAACCTACAAAAATACCTGTGAGATTTTTAAATTTTAGTTTTGTAAATTCTTTTAAGGCGTACTTTTGTGTTACTATGAATTAATACCTTATAGTTTTTTTATTTTTTTATGAATAGATTTATTTGTTGCTTTCTGATTTTACTGATGAGTTTAGGGTATCTTCAAGCAAATACGCTTAACAAAGATGGACAGCTAAATCAAAAAATATCACAGATTAATTTATTTGCAGAGTCTATTTATAACTCCAAAGAATCTAACAATGAGCAAACACTATCGTATCAAAGAAGTAAGCTTCTTAAAGACAGATCTTTTATAAGTAAGCATATTGCTGAACTAAATACTCGACTTGAAAGAGTTGATAGTATTCTGAGATTTATTGATGGCAAATATCAAAATGAGCAGTTTTCGGAGTTTATAAATGAGAGAGTTGAAAATAACAAATACCTAAATGTTAAGCTAAAAGAGTATACTCGAAAGAGGGCGTTGATATTAAACGAGCTAGTACTTTTGAAAGAGGTACATCTGAACATAGAAAATGCCCTAAAACATATATCAAGTATAAGAACATATTTGCGCAATCAATTTAGGTTTGAAAAGAATAATGTTCTTTGGAAGCCACAAGCATGGTATTTTGCATTTCATACATTCTGGGATAATATTACTCAAGTAATTAAAGATATTGTGTTTTTCCTTATTCTATTAGGAATGTATTTTTTTTCAAAGACAGTTTTCTCTCTCGATAAGTGTTTGTTTCAGAACCCTAAATTGAAGACAAAAAAGAAACTATTTAAGGCAACTCGTAAGCTTAATGGTATTTATTTCTTACTTTTTAGTGCAGTGTTGTATCCGTTGGTTGTTCTTGGTATAGGGCATTTATTTAGGTATTTAGAAATAATTTCATCGGATACTTATTATGTTATGACCATAGTATCCCAAGTTGTTGGTATTTATGCTTTTTTGATATTTATTTTAGAAAATTTTGCACAGATCTACATATCTAAGTTATTAAAGACTTTGTTTATAATTGCTTATTCTACTTTTGGTATGATTATGTACATATTCAGATCAAACTTAGTCAGCTTTACAAGAGGTAGCTTGACGTCAATACTCTCTAGAGAGGAGGCATTAATTTTGGTCTTCTTTTTTATGTTGGTAATGTTGATACCAATAGTATGTATTTTTATAAAACTAGGTAAGGTTACAACTTCTAATAAGTCAGATATAAGAGTGGTACATTTAGTTAAATACTTCATGTTGGGAACATTGTTGTTTAGTATCTTAATGATGACTCTTGGAGGTTATCCAAATTTTGGGATGTCTGCAGGGTTTGATATGTATCAGATTTTATATGGATCATTGTATATTTATGTTTTTTATAAAGTTTCTGTAATTATTGTTGATATGTTGATGTGTAATAAAACTAGAGTAGTAGTTATTCGTAGTCTTGCTGAGACAGCTGTCGGCGGGGTTAAGCGAGCTGGAGTAAGGTATTGGATAAAAAATTTAATATTTATTCTCTCTATAGTAATGTTTTTGATTATTTTGCCTTTATGTTTAAATATCCAGTCTGAGAGATTAGAAGATATATGGAATACTTTTTTTTATGAAGGTGGTGATATTTTAGGATTACAATTAATTCCACTTATTACACTAATGAAGTCAATATTAGTCATTATAGTTGCATTTTTTATCTATAGGTTTATTATTCTAGTCGCTA
Organism: Francisella salimarina; assembly: GCF_007923265.1. Taxonomy (NCBI): domain Bacteria; kingdom Pseudomonadati; phylum Pseudomonadota; class Gammaproteobacteria; order Thiotrichales; family Francisellaceae; genus Francisella; species Francisella salimarina. Next base: position 115,499 of record NZ_VOJA01000001.1, on the reverse strand, counting down.
ATAAAAGAGTATTTCCATATACAAACATGGACCTGGGGACTCGTGAAGCAATTTTATCGATTATTAAATACATTTTTGTAGTTATTGCAATTTTCTTGTTTATTAAGTCTTTAGGAATAAGTAATACAGCTATTACATTTATTATTTCTGGTTTGTCAGTTGGTCTCGGTTTTGCCATGCAAGATTTAGTTAAAAATTTCTTTGCAGGCTTAGTTATGCTTATCGAAAGACCTGTAAAAATAGGCGACTGGGTTAATGTTAATAATGAGATTGGAGTTGTTAAAAAAATTAGTATTAGAGCAACAGAGGTTTTGACTTTTGATAATAATTCATTGATAGTTCCTAATAATGTCATGATAACTAATGTGGTTTCTAATGAGACATTAGATCCTACATCTAGATTAGTCTTACCTTTAAGAATTTCTTATGCTCAAAACCCCCAAAGAGTTATAGAAGTTTGTAAACAAGTTGTGGAATTAGAAAAAAGAATATTTAAAACCCCAGCTCCTGAATTTTTACTAACCAGCTATGATGAGTATAGTATGGAGATAGCAGTTAGAGCATATTGTCTTAGAACTGTGAAGATATATTTATTGAGTGATTTGAGGCTTAAGATCCTAGATGCTTTAAAAGACAACAATATAAGGATTGAGTATCCTAAGCTTGATATATACGTAAAAGATGCTGATAAATAAGGTTATTTAGTCGATAAAAAATATAAAAACTTAGGATCATAAATATAAATTTGATGAAAAAAGATAGTGATGAACTTAATTTGTATAATATTGACCCCATAATCTCTGAAAAAGAGGTTTTTATAGATCTCTTTAAAGATAATAGTATTCACATAGAAAAGATTGTATCTTATGGACAGGTTACGCCTATAGATGAACCGTATATCCAGAGTCATGATGAGTGGGTTGTTGTTCTTAAGGGTATGGCAAAGCTTAGGTTAGATAATAATGATTATATTTTGGATGAAGGAGAGCATTTATTTATCCCTAAAAATACTAAGCATTGGGTTACATATACAGAAAATCCGACCGTTTGGCTCGCGTTACATTTATTAATACAATAGGGTGAATTTATTCATTGAGAAAAGATTTTACTCGCTTTACTGAATCCTCTATTTGAGGAGGTATTATGCCAGTGAAATTAATTTGTATATTTTCCTTAGCTAATTCTTCTTTTAATGTTTTGATAAAAATACCATTACCGGCTACTTCTTGGTCGTCAGCCCAAGTAGTTTCAACACCACACGTTGGAGACATATTTACACCAAGAATCCCAACAATTTCAAAATTATACGTTTTATACTGTTTTAACTGGAGTATGACGTGTTTAGCTAAATCTATACAAAGTTGTTTTTGATTTGCCATAAGTTTTGAAACTCTTGTCTTTTCACTCTTAATATCATCAGCAGTAGTATCTTTAATACACTGTCTATCAATCCCTAGTCCTAATAACTCTGGACATGGCATCTGTACAATCCCAACTCCAGAATTTATTATTTCTCCCATTACTAAAGGAAGTGCGCCAGGTCTAGATGCGAGATGATCTAATTTTACATTTTGATTTAATAAGCAGTGTGACATGAAGAGTATTCTTTTGCTTCTGTTATCTGTATCAAACATAGATATTAACCCCTTAGAAGTATTGTGAGAGTAAGTTGGTCTAATTTGTATTTATTTAGCAGTATTGCAACCAAATATATTGTAATATTGAGTTAGTCTATCTTATATGATTATAGTTTGTAAATGGTTGAATTTTTTTCCGAGCATTTTTATATTTTATGTCTATTTGTTGTATCTATGGGTTTTTTGGCAAGTTTCATTGATGCTATAGCTGGAGGTGGGGGGTTGATAAGTATACCAGCTCTAAGTATGACAGGTTTGCCAATTGTAACAGTACTAGGTACAAATAAGTTTCAAGCTAGTATTGGTACAGCCATGGCGGTGTTGAAATATTATAAAAGTGGTTTGATTAACATCAAAACAGTTCTAAGAGGACTTATTGCAGGATTTATTGGTGCTTGTTTGGGCACTATATTAACCTTGGTTATTCATAATGATTTTATGAATACTTTGGTTCCGATTCTTTTGATAGTTGTTTTTATCTTTAGTATTTTGAATAAAAACTTAGGTGTTAATCAAGGTAAAAAAAGAATGTCAGAGGTGACTTTTTTTACAATATTTGGTTTTATACTGGGTGCTTATGATGGCTTTTTTGGTCCCGGAACAGGTAATTTTTGGATTATCGCTATAGTTTATTTTCTTGGTTATACATTTTTACAGGCATCAGGATACGCGAAAGTTCTTAATCTAAAAAGTAATCTATTTTCTTTAGCTGTATTTGCTTTATCTGGTCAGGTAAATATAGCATTTGGATTGTTAATGGCTGTTGGTAGTTTCTTTGGTGGGATTGTTGGTTCGAGAATGGTTATACTTAAAGGTTCAAAATTAGTGCGACCAATATTTATAGTAGTTGTTGGTTTTAGTATATTGATGATGCTATTTTAGAATTTTTCACATTAATGGTTTGTAATATCTCTATTATTTATTTCAGGAACTTCAAAAAACACCTATTAAATGATTAATATTAAATTATAATATATGATTAATATGCTTAATTGTTTAAGTGTTTAAATTTAATATAAAATATAAAGGAGTTATTAATGAGAAAAAATATTCTAAAGAAAGTGGCTGTAGCTAGTATATTATTTGTACCATTTCTAGGATGTGCGGCTGCAAATTTCGAAGTGCAAGTCAGTGATGGTCTTGCTGATGAATTATACTTTGGTAATGCTTCGTCAATAGATCCAAACTGTAAGGTTCTAAGTATCTCTAGTAAGCAAAAAGTAGTAGTATCATGTGATGGTTCGGGTCAAGCTACTTTCCCTGTGATTTCAGTAAATGAAGATAGAGAAGTGGCGGTGATTAAGATGAATAATCCTTGGTATGCTTCGGCATCTACATCTTTAATAATTGATGAGACAAATGAGAGTTCTAAGTGCGATATGGATGGTAACTGTACCAATACGCCAGTTAACGATTATTACCTTTTAGCTCAAGGTTTAGATGGCAGTAGACCTGATTATGCGGATGAAAACGCTATTATTAAGCTGAGAAAATTATAATTTTTTATTTCTAGAGTTTGTCTTATAAGTTTCCAAAAAAAAAATTCTGAAGTGCTATAATATTCAGATATTTTTCTAAATAATTAATTATTATGGATAGTCAAAACGCATTAGAAATAAAAAATCTTACCAAAGTTTATAAGGGTGGCTTAAAGGCGGTTGATGATATTAGTTTTGAGGTGAAAAAAGGAGATTTTTTTGCTCTTTTAGGACCTAACGGTGCTGGTAAATCAACAACTCTAGGGATGATATCATCACTTGTAAACAAAACTTCTGGGCAAATAAAAATTTTTGGATATGATATTGATAAGGATTATATCCAAGCGAGAAAGCATCTAGGTGTAATGGCTCAAGAGATTAATCTAAATATCTTTGAGAAGCCAATGGATATCCTTGTTACCCAAGCAGGCTTTTTTGGCATCTCTAAAAAAGAAGCGATTCCTTATGCAGAAGAGCTCTTAAAGAAAGTAGACCTTTATGAGAAAAGAAATACTCAAGTCAGATTTCTATCTGGAGGCATGAAAAGAAGATTAATGGTTGTTCGAGCTCTTATACATAAACCTAAGCTTCTTATACTTGATGAGCCAACGGCTGGTGTTGATGTCGAGCTTAGAAATTCGCTGTGGGAGATGATTTCAGAGTTTCACAAAGAAGGTTTGACAATTATCCTTACAACACATTATTTAGAAGAAGCTGAGTCAATGTGTAAACATATAGCACTAATTCATAAAGGTAAATTATGTGTTAATACTGATATGAAGACTTTTTTAAAGTCAGCCGATAAGCATACTTATATTTTTGATCTTAAAGAAAAGTGTCAGCATGATTTGAAACTAGATCTTGGTGAAGTCAAGCGAATAGATGATTATACAATTGAAGTTGAAGTTACTAAGGGGGTTGTACTTAATAATATATTTGCAGAATTAACGAGCAAATATAGTTTAGATGTTTTAGATGTGCGATCAAAAGAAGCAAAATTAGAGAAGCTATTTATAGAAGTAGCAAGAAATAAGTAGGTGAATTTATGAGTTTAAGAGATTTTTGGATAACATATATCACAATTTTGGATCGTGAGTGTAAAAGAGTTTTTAGAATTTGGCCACAAACATTACTACCATCAGTTATAACGATAATTTTATATTTTTTAATATTTGGTAAGGTTGTAGGCTCACGTATAGGTATGATGGATGATGGTATTACTTATATGCAGTATATTACACCTGGCTTGATAATAATGGCAGTGATTCAGAACTCTTACGGTAATGTAGTAAGTTCTTTTTTTGGAATTCGCTTTAGTAAAGCTATAGAAGAACTATTAGTATCACCTGTTAGTAATCATGTTATTGTACTTGGATATATCTCTGGTGGAATTTTTAGAGGCTTTTTGGTTGGTATATTTGTTAGTATTGCAGCATTCTTGTTAGGTGGTTTCAGTGCTATACATAATTTACCTCTTGTCTTGGCTGGGTTTGTTTTTTGTGGAGCATTATTTTCACTTGGTGGACTGATAAATGCAATATTTTCACAAAAGTTTGATGATACTACGATATTCCCTACATTTATCCTGACTCCACTAATATATCTAGGAGGAGTGTTCTATAACATAAACAATCTTACAGGATTTTGGCACTTCATCTCATCATGTAACCCATTATTTTATATAGTTGATTTTGTGAGATTTGGATTTCTGGGAGTTTCTACAGTTAATCCATATTATGCATTTGGAGCAATAGTGATTTTTACATTTATTTTGTATTATGCTTGTTGGTATTTGTTAGATAAAGGTATTAGATTAAAAGCTTAAAAGAAATTATTTTTCAGATCTGTGCACTTCACGCACTATATATAAAGGTCGATGTTTTGTTTCTATAAATATTCTGCCAATATAACTTCCTAACATTCCTATACCAATCATCTGTAATCCACTAAAGAATAAAATAAATGTCACTAATGAAGGGTAGCCTGGTACATCGGCTCCGAATACTAATGATTTAATGATTATTATAGAGCCATATACAAAACTCATAAAAGCAACAAAAACACCAATATAAGACCATATTTCTAATGGTGCACGGCTGAAGCTTGTAATACCATCTATAGAGAACTTAAATAGTTTCCAGTAGTTCCATTTAGTCTGTCCAGCAACTCTTTCTTCTCTAGCATGGTAGACAATTTTTTCCTTGAAGCCTATCCATGTAAGAAGACCTTTGTTAAAACGTACCTTCTCCTTTAGCTCAAGAAAAGCATTAATTGCTGCTCTATTCAATAACCTGTAGTCTCCGGCGTTAGGAGTAAGTTTAGTTTCACTGATCTTGTTCATGACTGTATAGAAAAGTCCAGCAGTGTGTTTCTTGGTTGAAGTATCTGTATCACGATTTTCTCTAACGGCAGTTACAACCTCATAGCCATTTAGCCAGTGCTCAACCATCTCTAGAATAAGCTCAGGTGGATCTTGTAGATCTGCATCAATAGAAATAGCAGCATCACCTTTACAGTTGGCAAAACCGGCGAATAATGCAGCTTCTTTACCAAAGTTACGGGATAAATCAACGATAGCAATTTCTGGAATGCTTTTTTGTTTTTCTAGAAGAAGCTCTAAGGTGTTATCATTACTTCCATCATTTATAAATACTAGTTCATAATTAGTCGGCAGTTGATTTAAAATTGGCATTAATCTATTAAAAAGGTGATCAATACCTTCTGATTCATCTTTTACAGGTATAATTATACTCGTAAGTTTATTCACTTTGTCCATCTGTTCAATCGAAATTTACTAATCTTATACTTTATTTTAAATATATTAACAGATTTGAGCAACTTATATTTGATGGCTATTGTACGTTAACCTATTAGTATTATAAATATTGGGTTAAAGATTTTCGGTGCTAGTAAGTATTTTGGTATAATCACAGTTAATGTCAGTTTAAATATATGAGTATGATCTATAAATATAGTAGAGTTGCTATTATCGGTAAGCATTATAAAGAAGAAGTAAGTCAAACAGTAGAGATTCTGTATGCTTATTTGCAACAACAAAATCTAGATGTGGTAGTAGAGGATGAAACTGCATCTGATACCACCTTGGAAAATATTACAACCGCAAGCTTAAAAGAGATAGCTTTGGTATGTGATGTTGCTATCGTTGTTGGTGGAGATGGTAATTTTCTTAAAGCATCTAGGGTTTTAGCATTATATAGCAATATTCCTGTTATTGGTGTAAATAAGGGTAAGCTTGGTTTTTTAACAACTCTTGCTGCAGATAATAATGCCTTAAGAAGAGACCTTGATGCTATATTAAAAGGGGACAGTTCAGTTACCAAAATGAGTATGCTGAAATGTCGTGTTGATGATAATTTACGTGCACCTCTAGAGGCGTCTATCGCATTAAATGAAATTGCTATAACTTCTAGTAGGGGGTTGATGTTTGGTTTGAAGGTATATATAGATGGTCGATATGCTTTTGATCAAAGAGGTGATGGACTTATTGTTGCTACACCAACAGGCTCAACAGCACATGCAATGTCAGCCGGTGGACCTATTTTGAATCCTAATCAAAGTAGTGTGGTTTTGGTGCCAGTATGTTCTCATTCATTAAATAGTAGACCTTTGGTTATATCAGATACAAGTGTTATAGATATTTACATAACAGATTACAATGATCCAGAACCTGTTTTAAGCATTGATGGTAGACATGATACTATTTTAAGATCACATCAGAAAGTAACTATTCAAAAAGCACAGAAAAAAGTCACTGTCTTGCATACTAAAGATTATAATTACTATGATACTCTAAGAGAAAAGTTAGGTTGGAGTAAAGTTCTATTCTAAAAAAGCTCAATTAATATAATTACTACAAAAATAGTTATAAAAATAGCAGACACAAATTCAATTTTTTTGATGTTTCTAAAGAACACTTGCCTAAGTTTATTATTACCAAAGAAAGTAGCAACAATTGCGAACCAAATAAATGTACTTAGAGCTATAGCAATCCAAACAGCAATTTTGCCAAAGCTTGGAAGTTGAGCGACTAAACTAAGCATCGAGCTAAAGAAAACCAGTACCTTAGCATTAGCAAGATTTGTAAAAGCACCGTTTAAGAAAAGTTTAATGTTAGTAGGCTTATCAAAATTATCAAGGTTTTTTATATGCTCATTTGCATTAGGGTTTAATTGTTGTTTTGTAAAAATATTCTTGTATAAGTTATATGCTATGTACGCAAGATAAATGACACCTAGAAGTATTAATGCTTTGAACAGTAATGGCTGTTTATAAAGGAGGAATGAACCAAACCAGTAGACTATAAAAGTATTTAGAAGAATTCCACTAGCAACGCCAAATGCGGTATATATTCCTGATCTATGTCCAAATTTGATAGAGTTGCTTATAGTTACAAAGAAGTCAGGACCAGGTAATACAAGACAACTTACTTGTAAAGCTAGAATTGTTAAAAAGATTAGCACAGTTATACTCTTATTTTTGTTTTACTTGCGATAGAATAGTAGTAATAAAATTGCAATAAATCTAGAAAAATGAGTGATAATTCTAAAGAAAATTTACGCCAGATAAAAAGTTATGTCCAAAGAGCTGGCAGAGTGACAAAAAAGCAGCAACAAGCACTTGATGATTATACATCTAAATATATGGTTGAATATGATCAAAATAAAAGTTTAGACTTCTCTGAAATCTTTAAAAATTCTAATGATGTAGTATTAGAGATAGGTTTTGGAATGGGTGGATCATTGGTGCAAATGGCTCTAGAAAATCCTAAAAAAAATTATTTAGGGATTGAAGTTCACAAAGCAGGAGTTGGTAATATTCTCTATGAAATTGAGCATCAAAATATATCTAATCTTTTAGTTATGAGTCATGATGCTGTAGAAATATTAGAAAATATGATATCTGATGATTCTTTGTCAGGAATGCAGATATATTTTCCAGATCCATGGCATAAGAAAAAGCATAATAAACGAAGATTAGTGAATCAATCAAATGTTGATTTATTTGCTAAAAAACTCAAAACAGGTGGTGTGTTTCACTATGCTAGTGATTGGTTACCATACGCAGAGGAAGTTTTAGAACTTCTTGAAAATGATGATAAATACAAAAATCTATATGATGGATTCGCACCGCGACCAGAATGGCGACCTTTGACAAAATTTGAAAAGCGAGGTCAGAACCTCGATCATCCAATATCAGATATTCTTTTTGAAAAGATTTAGGGATAAAAAGTGAAAACAGCTAGATATAAAAGAGGGTTCATAAAAGCTAGTGAGTATAACAGCAAACTCCATTTTGATAATATTTTTTGTCCAGATTGTGGCAAAGCTAAACTAAAAATAGTACGTAAAGCTGATCAAGAACTATACTTTGCTTTTGTGGCAGACCAAAAACATGATGAGCTCTGTCCGAGGGTTGCTAAGCCAATTCAAGATGAAAAAATTAAAGAATTAGTTTTAAGTGATTCAAAAAAAGACATGAGTAAGTTGAATTTTTTAGTAAATAAGAATTTAGAAAAATGTATAAATCTTGTTACTAAACTAGAGAATGATGGCAAGCTTAACAAAGAAGAAGAGCTTAATCTGATGCCACAAAAGAAGCAGCAACTTACGGAAAATCGTATTAGAGAGTATTCAAGACAAGATATTTTAACTATTAATATCCTTGATTTAGATTCTATCGATACTAATGTACTTAACAACAAACACTGCTTGATCTATGGTATCGCGGGGATTACATTATCTGATATTGGAGAAAGTAAAAAATTGTTTTTTAAGGCAGATCAAGACTCTAGGTTTTCAATATTTGTGGTACCTAGTCAGATTAAGTATCTTGATTTTGATAAAGGTAAGAGAGCAAAGTTTGCAGTATTTGGTAAGTTTAAAAAATCTGGTAAATTTCTAAATTTAGAAATTCGTTCAACGCGTGATCTAGTTATTGGAGATTAGGGTATGCACGTAAAAATAAGATATGAAACTTTAAAGGATCAAGAACAGATATATAACCTAATATCTGAAGCATTTGATACCAAAGATGAAGAGAGATTAGTTAGACTTTTACATACTGACCATCAAAGTCTAATATCTTTAGTTGCTGAGACTGATAACGGCAATATAATAGGTCAAGCAATTCTTTCAAAAATGACAACGGAAAAATCTACTAATCTAAAAATATATGGATTGGCTCCAATGTCTGTCGCACCTGAATATCAACATAAGGGGATAGGTACTAAGCTTATAGAAATGATGATAAAAGAGGCTAGAGTAAATAGTATTGATGCAATATTTGTTTTAGGGCACCCTAGTTATTATCCAAAATTTGGTTTTAAGCCTACTATAACATATAAAATAAAGTGTGAATATGATGTGCCCGAAGATGTTTTTATGGTGTTAGATTTATCGAATAAATTGGATCAGTTAAAAGGTCAGAAGGTTTATTATGCCGAAGAGTTTAGGAAAGTCTTTTAGAGATTGTATAAGAAAATGGTTCAGTTATTTTATTGCTATTGAGCAAATGTTTTTTATTAGATATAGGGAGAAGTAGATGAAAATCCTCACAAATTGTAAAATATATAGTGGACTAGAAATATTGAATAATCATTCTGTTGTTATGAATGGCCAAACTATTCAAGATATAATCCATAATTCTAATATAAAGGATTATTCAGATTATGAAATTATAGACTTAAAAGGTGAGAATATTGCACCAGGATTCATTGACCTGCAAGTAAATGGTTTTGGAGGGTTTCTTCTAAATGATGATGTCAGTGAGGATTGTCTAAAAGGCATATTTGAGTCTTCAAAGAAATATGGGGCAACAACAGTGCTGCCAACATTGATTACAACTTCTGATGAAAATATCTTAAAAGCATTGAAATTGGTGAGGGATTATAAAGATAAATATCAATATAATATTCCAGGTCTTCATCTTGAGGGTCCCTATATTAGCAGAACTAAAAAAGGGGTTCATAATATTGATCATGTTAGAGGACCTAATTCTAAAATTATAGATACAATAATAGAGTATGCTGATTGTGTGAAAATTCTGACCCTGGCTCCAGAAGTTTGTGATTCATCCACTATCAAGAAACTAGCTAATGCTGGAATAACTGTTTCTTTGGGTCATACAAATGCAACTTATGAAGAAGCATTTAATGGCATTGAATCAGGTATAACTATGGCAACACATTTGTATAATGCTATGAGTGGATATCAAGGTAGAAACCCTGGTGCTATAGGTGCAGTCCTAAACTCATCAAGTGTATATGCTGGAATCATCGCTGATGGGTTTCACTTAGATTATTCATCATTAGAAGTTGCTAAGAAGTTACTCAAAGAGAAATTAATTCTTGTAACAGATGCAGCAGCTCCGGCAGGTACAGATATGAAAGAATTTGTCTTTGAGGGCGCGGTTGTCTATCACAAAAATGGTAAGCTAACTACAGCTGATGGGACTTTGGGTGGATCTGCTTTGACAATGATGGGTGCGGTTAAAAATACAGTTGAGAATACTTTTATACCTCTTGATGAGGCACTAAGAATGGCGTCTACTTATGCAGCAGAATCGATTAATTTAGGGAATTTATTAGGGAAGATAAAGTCCGGATATATAGCGAACTTGGTTATATTTGATAATGGTTACAATATTTCAATGGTAGTTGATAAAGGTGAGATTAGTACTTATTGCTAATAAGAAATCTAAAAATTTTTATTAAAATAATTGACTTCTCAATTTCATATAAATATAATCACGGTGTTTGTCTATTTGGTTAGATAATTCAATTAGGCCCGGTGCTTATCTGCTGGTTATATAATCCTCAATTGACCCGAATGGATTTATTTAGTTTAAATAACGATAAATCAACAAGAGGATAATAATTATGAAAACAATATATCGTGCAAGTATCTTTACATTCAACAAAAATGCAACGCTTCAGTCACTATTAGGCCATAAGGTTGACAACTTATTTTCTGATTCAAAAGACTATACATTTCTAAGAGATGGTGCAGTTGTTGTAGAAGATGGTTTGATAACTGAGGTTAACGATTTTCATAAGATTAACATAGGTGATAATGATAAGTTGATAGACTACTCTGGTAAATTAATTATGCCAGGGCTTATCGATACACATATGCATACAACTCAAACAAAAGCTGTAGGTGCCTATGGGGAAAAGCTTTTAGAGTGGTTAGATGGATATATTTTTCCAAGTGAAGCTAGTTTTAACAGTAGCTCTTTAGCTCATAAGGAGTTTGATATACTTTTCAAAGAATTATTTAAGAGTGGAACTACAACTATATGTGGATACGCTCCAAGTGCTTATGACGGTACAGATATAGTTTTTGAAATAGCTCAAAAATATAATATGAGAGTAATTCTTGGAAATACTATTATGACTCAAGGTAATAAAGAAATAATTACAGATGCTCAAACCAGTATGAAAATCTCCGAGAAGCTTTGTAATAAGTGGCATAATAGAGGACGTGCTAGTTACGCTCTTACCCCAAGATTTGCTCTTAGTTGTGATGATGAAACTCTTAACTTATGCAAAGAGTTCATGCAATCGCATAAAGATGTTTATGTACAAACACATTTAAGCGAAAATTTAAATGAAATCAAAGATACTTTAGCGATGTATCCAAATGCTACTGATTATCTAAATGTTTATGAGAACTATTCATTAATTACGGATAAAACTATTTTAGGACATTGTATCCACTTGTCAGATAGTGAATGGAATAGAATGAAAGATCAAGGTGTTGTTATAGCAAGTTGCCCAACTAGTAATAATTTCCTTGGCAGTGGTCATTTTGACTACAAAACGGCTATTGAAAAAGATATCAAGCTAACTTTAGCTACTGACTGGGCAGCAGGTAATACTCTAAGTATACTTCGTGTAATGGATGATGCTTATAAGGCTGCATTATTAAATTCCTATAAACTTGAAACTTTGGTACGCCTGTTCTCTTCTACTCTAGGTAGTGCAAAAGCGCTAGGTTTAGGCGATAAAATTGGCAGCTTAGAAAAAGGTAAAGAAGCTGATTTTATAGTTATCAATACTGACAACAATTCTCTACTTAAATATAGACTTGAATCTGCATATAATCTTCAAGACTACTTATTCTCAGTTATTTCTTTAGGAGATGATCGTTTAATTGATGCTACATATATATATGGAAGCAAAGTTCATTAATTACGATTATTAACTAATTCACATTACAAAACGTTAAATCAATAATTATAAATAGTGTAGTATCTTATTTGTAGATGGCATATTTTTAATTATTGGTTTGTAGGTTTGTACCTAAGGAGAATATCTATGAGAGCTATAAATTATACGCGTTGGGCTATTACAGAGTTGTTTTTTACAATGAGTGTTTTCTCAGCAGTTTTGTTCGGAACATATGCATTATCAATAAGGTTAGATAATCATTTGACAGATACTAATCTGTCAATATTATCAGGAGTTTTTTTTGTAGTATTTGCTATTTCTCAAGTGTGTGCTGGGGTATTAATAAATAAGATATCACCTAAATTATTGCTTAGTAGTTCAGCATTTGTATCTGCTTTGGGCGCACTTTTGTTTGCACACACTACTGTATTTGAGTTACTGGTAGTTGCAAGGATAATGCTTGGTTTGGGTTTGGGGTGTACATTTGTAGGAGTGCTTTATGTTGTGCAGACTAATTTTTCAGATCATCAATTTGCATTTTTTTCATCCTTGAGTCAGAGTATTGCTAATATTTTTGCAGGTATGTTAGCACTATTTGCAGGTAAGGCTTTGAGTCAATATTCATATACTTATGTTTTTGATATTCTTGCAGTGATGTTTATTATCTGTACTATTGGTCTTAGTATCTTGTTACCTCATAAGACAAGAACTACGAGTGACAGTGATCTACAACAACCAGTAATATCTAGAATATGGAGTATTCTTTCAAAACGAAATTTTTGGTTAGCATCATTTTACTTTACAGGTTTGTTTGGATCAATTTTGACATTTGCAGATCTATATAATGTTACCTATGAAATGAAGGTGTTTGGTGTACCTCATGATACAGCTATCATGATGAATGGTTTGGTACCAATAGGAGTTGCAACAGGAGGAATTATTGCTGGATTTTTGGTATCAAGATACCAAAATAATAGACTTACAGCTATATGTTTTAGTTTGATTACACTCATTTTTCTTTGTTTAATTATGTATATAAGATGGCCAAATAGAAGTTTTGGATTTGAAATGGCTTTCTTGTTTAATTTTCTGTATGGTGTTGGGTGTGGAGGAGCTATGCTAGCATTCCAAGAAATTCAGCTACTGTTCAAAGAGTTTTCAATAAGACCATTAGCTAATTCATTAGTGCTAACATTTGCTTATCTATTTAATGGAATGATTATACAACCATTGACGGGATATATCATTGGTGAAACAAGAGTTGTGCACTATTTTAACCAATCTTCGCCTTATTCAAGATGGCTATATGATACTAGTATTCATAATGAGTGGCATAAGTTTAATAGTGGTTTACTTATTATCGTATTGATAATAGTAATTAGTTTCGTAAGTAGTATTTTCTTTACCAAGAAAAAATCAAGCTAATTATTTTCTATATACTGAATTATATTATTGATTACTAAATTAGAATTTGCTAATATTTGTAGTTAGAAATTAACAAACATTGATCATAACTATGGATTTGATACAAATGAAAGGTAATGCAAGTAAAGCTTCGTCTTTATTAAGAGCAATATCTCATGAATCTAGACTTTTGATACTTTGTTTATTACTAAGACATGAAATGAGTGTTGGGCAGTTAGCGGAGTTTTCTGATCTTAGTCAGTCAGCATTTTCTCAGCATTTGTCTGTTTTGAGGAAAGAGGGACTTGTTAAGACTAGGAAAGAATCACAAACAGTTTTTTATAGTTTAAATGACCCTGCAGTAACTAAAATATTAGAAGCGTTATATGGCATATATTGTGGTGATGATAACAATTAAAAAATTTGAATAAAATATTAGTAATAACTAAATTAGAAGTAGCTTAATAATATAAAGGAGAGCAAATATGAGTAAAGTAAAAAATATTTCAGTTAAAGACTTTTTGGAATTACAAAAAAAAGAAAAAGTAAAATTAATAGATATCAGAACAACAGGTGAACATAACAGAGAGTGTATTGATTGTGCTGAAAATATAACAGTTGATGAAATATATGATGCAGATATTAAACCTGATGAGATTGTAGTACTTCACTGTCAGTCTGGTAACAGAACTAATCAGGCAGCAACTAAAGTAAAAGATCTAAATGCAAAAGCAGTATATTTGTTAGAAGGTGGCTTGAATGCTTGGAAACAACACAAACAACCTACAAAAAAAAATGTTAAAGAACCTCTACCAATAATGCGTCAAGTACAAATAATAGTTGGTTTTATGGTTCTGTTAGGTGTAGTACTTTCGTTTACAGTATCACAATACTTCGCAATTTTGAGTGGATTCTTTGGTGCAGGACTTTTATTTGCTGGGTTAACAGGCACATGTGGTTTAGCAGTTATGTTAGAATTTTTACCATATAATAAAAGAAAATAACACTTCATATAATATTTCTAGAGGAGCTCAATAATGGCTAAAAAATATCTCATAGTTGGTGGTGTTGCTGCAGGTGCATCAGCAGCTGCAAGACTAAGAAGGCTTGATGATAAAGCAGAGATAGTAATGTTTGAAAAAGGACCACACGTATCATTTTCTAACTGTGGCCTACCTTATCATTTAGGTGGGCATATCGAACCAGCTGAAAAATTAATCTTAATGACGCCTGAAAAGTTTGATACAAGATATAATATTGAGGCTCGTACAAATTCGGAAGTTGTTAGTGTTGATAAATCAAACAAAACTGTAACTGTTATAAACCACACAACTGGAGAAGAGTATACTGAAAGCTATGATAAGCTAGTGTTAGCTGTAGGTGCTAAGCCGATAGTTCCTCCTTTTAAGGGTCTTGAGACAATCAATCACTTTATATTAAGAAATGTTGTCGATGTCAAAAAAATCCATAAAGCTGTTTTTGATAGTGAAAAATCTGTCAAAGACGTGACAGTTATAGGAGCAGGCTTCATTGGTATTGAGGTTGCAGAAAATCTTAAAGAAAGAGGCTTTAATGTAACTATAGTTGAGATGGCTAACCAAATTATGCGTCCGTTTGATTATGAAATGGTTAAGTATCTAGAAAAAGAGTTATTAGATCATGATATAAACTTGATGCTATCTGAGAAAGTAGTTGGTTTTGAATCTGATAAGGTTCTGCTTGAATCAGGTAAAGAAGTTAAGTCAGATTTGGTGGTTTTAGCTATTGGTGTGGCACCAGATACTGCATTTCTAAAAAATGTAGGCATTGAGCTAGCTAAAAGTGGCCATATACTTGTTAATGAGAATTATCAAACATCAGATAAAGATATTTATGCAGCAGGTGATGCTATATTGGTTAAAAATGCTCTTACAGGTCAAGATTTTAATTTGCCGTTAGCAGGACCAGCTAATAAGCAAGGTCGCTTGATTGCAGATCATATAAATGGTAGAAAAATTGTAAACAAAGGTTATATTGCTTCATCAATCATTCAGATATTTAACTATACTGGCGCAGCAACAGGCTTAAACGAGGCTTGGATTAAGTTTCATAATTTAGATATCGATTATCAGGTAGCATATACAGCACCATTTGATAGAGTAAGTATCATGCCTAATGCTCAAAATGTATTTACAAAAATATTATTTGAGAGTAACACAGGTAAACTTCTAGGTGCTCAGACAATAGGTAAAGGTATAGTTGATAAGAGGGCGGATGTGTTTGCAACAGCTATCAAAGCGGGTATGACAGTAGAAGATCTTCAAGATCTTGAGTTATGTTATGCTCCTCCATATTCAACAGGTAAAGATGTAGTTAACCATACTGGTTATGTTGCTAATAATCTTTTAAATGGAGATTTTAAACAGGTTCTATTTACTGATGTTGAAAAGCTTTTAGCTGAGAATGCTCAAATTATTGATGTTAGAGAATTTGGTGAAACATCTAAGGGTATGCTAGCAGGTGCTAAAAATATACCAATGTCAGAGATTAGAAATAGATTGTCAGAGCTTGATAAAACTAAGCCGGTATATGTACATTGTCAGTCAGGTCAAAGATCATATAATGTAACTCTAATGTTACAACATCATGGCTATGATGTTTATAATATTGCAGGTGGTTATGCTATGATTTCTAATTATTATGGCACTATTGAGCGTATTACAGGCGAGTGTCGTATTTTAATAACTTAAACTAACTAGAACAGATAAATATATCTAGGAGGAACTATGATTTTTAGACAACTAATTGATAGGGATACTTATACCTATACTTATATTTTAGGTTGTGAGCAAACTAGGGAAACTATAATAATAGATCCTGTAAGATTTAATGTTCAACAGTATTTAAAACTATTGAGAGAACTTGATCTTAAATTGATTTATGCTGTAGATACGCATGTTCATGCAGATCATGTAACAGCAGCAGGTATTTTAAGAAAAGAAACAGGCTGTGATATAGTACTAGGTGGTGAGAGTGCTGCTCAATGTGCTACTAAAAAAGTATTTGATGGAGATATACTAACATTTGGTAATTATCAGATTAAGGCAATATATACACCAGGTCATACAGATGACTCTTACTGTTTTATAACAGAGAATATGCTTTTCACTGGAGATACTTTGTTGATTAGAGGTTCGGGTAGAACTGATTTTCAAAATGGTGATTCTTATGCTGCATATGAGAGTATTATGACTAAACTTATGACTTTACCAGGTAGTACAATTATCTATCCAGGTCATGATTATAATGGTGTTACTAGTAGTAGTGTTGCTGAGGAAAAAAGAAATAATCCAAGACTACAAGTAAACTCGCCAGAAGAGTACGCGAAGATCATGGATGATTTAAAATTACCTCCACCAAACTATATAGATATCGCAGTTCCAGCTAACCTAAAATGTGGTATAGAAGAAGAGTAATATGTTTTTGATTATATTTGGATTTATTTGTGGAATCGCTTTGGGCTTAACTGGTGGTGGCGGATCTATATTAGCAGTTCCATTACTTACTTATGGTGTAGGTTTAGATTTCCATACCGCTGTTCCCATTTCTCTACTTGTAGTAGGCTTTACAGCTATTTTTGGTCTTGTAGTTAACTATAGGCAGCATGATATTAATTATTTAGCGGCTGCTATAATGATTACTACTGGAGTTATTTTTGCTCCAATTGGTAGCTACATATCTCAAGGCTTATCAGACAAAGTGCTAATGGTTAGTTTCTCTATACTTATGATTACAATAGGTATTTGGAGTTTGATAAAAGCAAAAGTTATGTCAGGTGCTGAGAAATCAATATGTGAGAGTATCGCTCCGAAATGTATTATCGCATTATTAGTAAGTGGTGCAATTGTTGGTACTTTGACTGGATTCTTTGGAGTTGGTGGTGGATTTTTGATAGTGCCTGCGTTGGTATTTATAACAGCTATGCCAATTAAAAGAGCTATAAATACTTCTTTATTAGTAATATTTGTTGTATCAATATCTGGGTTTATATCGCATTACGAAGAAGAGCATATGAGTTGGTATGTGGCTGGTATGTTTATAATTGGCAGTGTAATTGCGATGTTAATAGCTACTAAACTTAAAAAAAGACTTAATGATAAAATCTTACAAACATTATTTGCTATTATGCTGGTAGTGCTCGGAGCAGTGATTTATTTTATTAATTAACAATCTTCAGCTTTAACTGTTTTAAAGCCATAGAATGCTGCGAAAGCTTGGTTATTTGTGTTATTGCTATCACATGTTATCGCTTCAAAAGTTATACCATATGGTTGAGCTTCTCCATGAAGCTCGAATGTTGGTATAGTAATATTCTCTATATTTTTGTTATGTAATTCTGTAATAAGCTTTTGTCTATTTTGATTAAACTTATAAATTGAGTAATATGCACTTCCCATAACTCCCATGATAATTAATAAACCTATCAGAAAAAGGATATAAATTTTTTTGAAGGCTTTGTGGATAGTTGTAATCGCTACACTCTGATTATCATAAAACGGTTGCATCACTGCAATAAAAAAGATTATGTAGTATATCAACATTAACCTAATCTGTAAGCCGTAACTAGTCGCAAGAGGAGCCATTATAAAAATTGATATAATTAATGTTAGTGAGTATATCAATACGCTAATTTTTGAGTTCTTTTGATTAGTAATGGCTAAAATAAAGTATAGGATAAATAGCCATACAATAATCATCGTATGAGGCCATAAATTGTATTTGAATATATGAATAAAGTAAAGAAGCTGATTTAAAAGAGAAATGCTTTGGTCATTCGACATTTGATCCATTCTAACGTAATTACCTGGAGCAGCTATTAAAATAGCCCCTCCAATCAAAAGACCTGTCAAGAAAAACAGAATCCCTTTGTTTATAATTTTGTTATTTATTTTTCTCTCAATAAAATATGCTAAACAAAATAAGAGTAGTACTGCAACAAACTGCTCATTATATAGGCCTATAAATAGGCCTCCTAACAAGCTAATTAAGTAGAAGCTTTTATTTTCGATTATTAAATAATAATACAAAATAATAAGGATTGTATATCCCCATAAGTATTGTATAGCAGCAGTTTTCCATATTACTTGACCTATGAAACCTGTCCATGTGAACATTAAAGCAAAGAAGAATGAATATATAATAAAATCTTTTGATGCTAGACTATACTTGTTTCTAGTCACAATTTTAAAGATAAATATTATAAATAAGCTCATGGATATTGAGCTTATAGTATTTATAGTTAGCAATGATAATGTTAAGTATTTTTTTGAAAATAGTGCATATACTAAAGCTTGAGCAGATATTCTACCCGTCCAGCCTGTATAATCTTGGATTAGAAAATGAAAAAAAGTACCATTTACTAGAGTATCATTAATAGCACGCCAAAAATCATCCATAGCCAATGGTTGACAAAAATTCAAAAATAGAAAATAAGAGAAAATAGCTAAAATTATAAGTAATTTAGACTTTAAAAGATTATTCATTATTTAAGATTTATAATTTAAAAATTAAATTATTATAACGTATATGAGACTATTTTTGCAAAAATAGTATTACGTGGTAGTGCAAATTAGCCAAGAAGTTTGTGTGTTAAGTATACGATTTAATTGGTTTTTAACCATCCAGTAATGCTAAGTCTTTTATTTTTCGTAAGTACAGGTAACACTTCATGTTCAATGGTTTTGCTATCAAAGAGAACTATTTTTCCATTAGTTGGAAATATTTGTAATGTTTGATTATTAAGATATAGTTTTAACTCTCCACCGAAAGATTCATTCCAAATTTCATTAAGATAGCAGACTATAGATATCGTTCTTCGATCATCATTTTGAAAGGTATCGATATGTTTTTTATAGAATGATCCTTTAGGATAAGCTGCGTAGTGAAACTCCTTTGTTACAATTCCGGCAAAACACGTTTTATTAAGGTAGTCAATAAAATTATTTATCTTTTTAAAGAATGTTACGGCATGTTTTGTTTCATCTAACCAAAAAATAAAGTCATTACGTATTGATCTTTCTAAGTTTTCATTCAAGCGATTACCTATTGCGGATTTTTTAAAGCAATCAGCATCATAAAAATGATTAAGTTCTTTGCGTAGTTGAATAGTTTCATCATTAGTTAGCCAGTTATCGATAACGCAGAACCCATTGTTAAGATAATCACTAATTATCTTTTCATAAAAAAGATTAATTTCGAATAAATCAGACATACAATGCCCAATTAGTAAAGAGTAAGGAATTATATATCAGAAACTAAAAATCAGTTATCTATTTTTATGATAAAGTCTTCTAAATATTCATCAACATCTAACTCATATTCAGAAATAGCAAAATGCTTAGCAGATTTTTTTTGTTTGTGCATCTCATCAGTTGAGCCCGTGTTTAAATGATGCCAGTCAGGTAGGTCTTTATTTTGTAGTAAAAGCTTATAGCTACAACTATTAGGTAGCCATTTATGGGCATGATTTTTAAGTTGTTTATATGTTAGGTTTATACAGTCAGGCACAATCTGCTTTCTTTTTTCATACATGCTGCATTGGCATTTTCCGATATCTAAAAGCTTACAGCTAACTTTTGTATAGTAGACATCATCAGTTTCATCATCTTGAAGCTTATTTAAACAGCAAAGGCCACATCTATCGCAAATCGATTCCCATTGCTCTTTACTCATATCTTTTAGATCAATTTCTTGCCACCACTTATTCATGATTCAGTCATTTATTGATAATTTGTAAGGTATTAAACTAAATTTTTTGACAAAAATACAGTTCAAAGAGAAAACTATTTAAGAGACTTTTTGAATAGGTTGACTTAATACTGGAGAAATACCTGTTTGTACAAAGATTTGTTGCTGGATTTTTGCAAAAGCATTTTCGTATGCTTGAGGGTCCAAGATAGCATAAGAAGTGTTTATTGGAGCAGCTCCTTGATTAGGATCAGGGGTTGATTGATAAACTACAAAGTTAATTCTAATGCTAGAGTCTTTGGTTGATTGTCTATAAGGTTGAATAAATGCTGTAGCTTCAGTATATTCAGATTGCCCCCAACCATTAGCATTTTCAGTACTTTTAGCTGTAATAATGCCAGTGTTGAAGTTAGCATCTTGAATGATATAACCTAGATTTTGCATAACAGTAACTGTAGCATCAAAAGCTGTTCGTAAATCAACATTAAAAACTTTTGTTTGCATAAGTTGGATTTGTAGAGGTGTTAGATTTGGTCGTTGTGGTCCTGATGATATACATCCTGATAAAGCTAAAACAACTAAGTAAACTAAAAGACTAAATTTCTTACGCATATTATAAAAGCCTCATCTAGAAGTTAGTTGATAATGATTTATAGTTAGAGACAATATTACCCTTGAATGTGATAATTATAGTCATAGTTTTTTGTGATTGCATAAATCCTGATTCTTGTGTATTTTCACCGGTTATCAGTAGAGTCAAAAAACCATCTCTAGAAGCATTGTTCTCAACAGTTGCATTTGTTTGATATGTCCAGACAGATTCTCCACTTGCATTTTGAGTAACTATATTAGGAGAGCCAAAAGCATTTATAACTTCATCTTTTGTAGTTACACCTTTTTTTAGAGTTAATGATACATTACCAGAAGTGTAGGGGGTTTTTACAAATCCAACATCTTGAGGGTTGGTATTATTTACGCAAGAGTTAAGGATAAATACTATTCCTATTAAACATATAATCTTAAATTTCATAATAGTCTCACTAGTTACAAGAAGTAGTTTTAATCAAAAATCATTTTATAATAGATCGGATAATAATGATATCTAAAACTTATAATTTAAAGTACTAATCACTCATAAGAACTATATATATTATTGTTAATAATGTATAATCTAGAACCATAAAATTCCCTAATAAATTATATCTATAAACAATTATGAAAACTACTGCTAGAGCTAGAAATAACGCTCGTTTATATACTGTGCAGGCTTTGTACCAAAAAAAGGTTGCAGATCATACATTTTCTGAACTAAAAACTCAATATTATGCAGATAATGCAGAGAGACACTATACGGACTGGGATCTTTTTTATAGATTAATGGATGCAGTTAGAGAAAATCAAGATACTATAAATAACTATATACAGGATAATTCAAAAAATGGTGTTGAGTCTATAAATTATGTTGATTATGCAGTACTTCAAGTCGCTATAGCAGAATTGATAGAGTGTCTAGAAAATCCATATCAAGTTATTATAAAAGAATATGTTGAAATTTGTTATAGTATGGGGACAGAAGAGGGATATAAATTCGTCAACGCTGTTTTACAAAACCTTGCTAAGTCGATTAGAGGTGAAGAGTAAACTTATCTTGTGATGCAAGAAAATTAAACTTATCACGATGTTCTTGTTGTTTGTTCTTATCTAAAGTTGCTGTTAGTATAGTTTCTTTATATTCGTCATGAGCTAAAACATCTCCATTATAGTCAATAATCATACTATCCCCAGAATAGCTAAAGCTAGGGTCATTTCCGACTCTATTGCATGCAATGACATAGGCTTGATTTTCTATAGCTCTTGCTTTTAGTAATGATTTCCAATGCTCACGACGAGATTCTGGCCAACAAGCAACATTTAGTAGTACATCATATTCATTATTATTACAATTAAATACAGGGAATCTTAAATCAAAACACACTGTTAGCAATATGTTGAAACCTTTGTAGTTAATAATTTGACGATTATTGCCGCTAGTATATTTTTTATCTTCTCCTGCATGTATGAAAAGATGATTTTTGTCATAAGTAAAAACTTGCTTGTCAGGAGTTACAAAGTAAAGTCTATTGGCAATTTTATTTTCTGTAAAAGTTGCAGCACTACCTACAATTGCATAGTTTTTACCTTTTACTTGATTATACATCCATTCGATAATATCTTCTTCAGAGCTAGCCTCATTAGTAGGATTCATTATAAAACCAGTGTTAAACATTTCACAAAGTATTACAAGATCAGTTTCTTTATGAATATCTGCAATCTTATTCTCGATAGCTCTATAATTTGCTTGCTTATCATCCCAAATAATATCTGATTGAATTATGCTAACTTTTAGTTTTGACATATATGTTCCTTATTCGGAGTTAGGGTATCTTCTGAGAGTTTAACAATATTTCTCATAATCGTTAAGAATAAAATGCTATATACAAAATATAATTTGTTGACAAATAAATAGCACAATAACATAATAATCCTAATTTATTTTGATACCTATATGAGGAAATTATGAAAATTATAAAACTAAGAAATTATGCTCTATTATCTATACTAGTATTTGCTTTTGTTACCGGCTGTTCAACCGTCGAAAATAATAATGGTATAAAATATGTAGAGGGTTATTACATTGTAAATATGCCATATAGTTTTGACAAAGTTTATAGTTCTGCATATCAATCAATAAAAGCAGGGGAAACTTATACTTCTACTAGCGGTGCTCCTTATAATCTTGTTGTTAACAAGAAGACTAATGAAACAGCAACTTTAGAGGGTATAAACCCAAATGATCCGAGAGATACCATTAAAATAAATATAAAGAAAATATCTGATACAAGTACCAGCTTGGCTATCAAATATGGTAAAGATGGAAATTCTATGAGGTCTTCGGCAGAAGTACAAATTATTGAAGGAAATATCAAGTACGACTAGTATTTGTCATTAAAGAAGTAAAAACTTTTATATCTTTGCAAGAATTTTTGCGCCTTTAATTATCTCATCATCTTTTTTTGCGAAGCAAAGTCTTAGTAGTCCATTTTGTGGTTTTTCAAATAATGACGATATTGGAACTAGGCCAATGCCATATTCTTTGATCAAATTAGAGGCAAAATCTTCATCAAACTCATTACTAATATCACTATAGTCTAACATCTGGAATGGAGAGCCATGCCATTCAAGAACTTTAAACCTAGTTCCTTCCAGATTTTCTCTTAAAAGCTGATTCTGTTTTTTATACAGTTTATTGAGATCTTCATAATACTCAGGGTGTTCAATTATACCTTCTGCTAATGCTAACTGTAATGGATGCACTGCTGAGAAGGTTGCAAATTGCTTTACCGCTAAGATATTTTTTATAACTTCAGCTGGAGCAATAGCTACACCTTGACGCCATCCAGTAACATTATAAGTTTTGCCTAAGGATTGAAGAACTATGAGCTTATCTCTAAGTTCAGCTATTTGTATGGCACTAGTGAAGTTTTCACCTGCGTAAATATGTTCATAAACCTCATCAGAAATTACTAAAAGATTTTTATTTTTAACTATTTTAGCAATTTCCTTGAATTCATCTTCTGATATCACAGTACCCATAGGATTATGAGGCGAGTTTAAGATAATAAGTTTTGTTTTATTTGTAATTGCATTTGCAATAGCTGGGATATCAATTCTACCATCTGCTAGTAGTTTCAGCCTTACGCATTTACCTTGATTAAGTTTTGTAGCTCCAACATACGTATCAAAAACTGGATCAAACATGATAACTTCATCACCTTGTCCGATATAAGCAGATATTAAAGTAAATAAGCCTTCTTGGGCTCCTGCTGTAATAGCCACATTTTCAATACCTATCTCTGCATCATAGCATTTTTTAGTTTTCGTTATTATAGCATTACGCAATGCAATAGTACCTGGTATTGGGGAGTATTGATTTTTTGCATGTTGCATATGAAAGTTAGCCCTATCAATTAACCACTCAGGAGTATCAAATGCAGGAGCT
This sequence comes from Francisella salimarina, assembly GCF_007923265.1. Classification (NCBI taxonomy): domain Bacteria; kingdom Pseudomonadati; phylum Pseudomonadota; class Gammaproteobacteria; order Thiotrichales; family Francisellaceae; genus Francisella; species Francisella salimarina. The sequence continues at coordinate 91,025 of NZ_VOJA01000001.1, read as the reverse complement.
CCCTGAGTAAAGTTAAGGGCTTTATGTTCTGCCGCTAATGTTGCGAATCTACCATAGACAGAAGGGGAAGTATCAATATAAGACTTAGCTTTAATCATATTATTCGTTATAAATTATTAGCATATTTACAGTATATAATAGAAATGTATTTATCAAGAAGAGTTTTGTGCTAAAAATATATTAAATGATGCCGTATATTAGTGTTTTTGGGTAAATTCAAGCGGGTTACCATGCATTTTTAAATATTGTTTTCCTAATAGTTTTGAACCTATATAGTTAAGATGATTTGAATCAGCATAAATGGGGATATTATTTATTTCAATATCACAGTATTTGTCACTACAGAGTACTTTTTTCGGATCTATAATTACTAATCTAGGAAATTCTTTTTTAAGTTTTTCAATAAGATTAGAAAATACTAATTGTTGTTGTTTTACAAATTCGATATTTAATTTGCATGAATTATCTCCGAAAATAAATGGTAGTTTATTTTTTTCTAATGGACAAAGATTAGTGACATCTGTGTTGAGTGTTGGAGTATCTAAAATAAGTATAGGTATACTACCATTATCTATTACTAATTTAATGGATTCTTGTATTGAGTTAATCGAACTAGAGTATAGTGCATTTGACCATTCACCAGCAAGAATAACATATTTATATTTTTTTGATTTTATCAAATTAGCAATTGCCTTATTTCTATCAGTAACAGAAACATATTCAACAACATTTTTGAAAGTCGGTAAGAATGGAGTAGATTTTTGGGTTACAACGTAAGCTTTCTGGCTTATGTTATCAAGCCAAGTAGTTATCATAGGTATTTCAGATCTTGCATGAGAGTCACCTACCAACAGAAAATTAGTATTTTTAGCTTTAGGACTTCCTATTGAACAGATATCCTTATTAGGGAGTTGTTTTGACTGAAAGCTAGAAGATTGAATCATAAGGAAACAATTGTTTTGATCGATTTTATTAAACCCATAGTTATATGTTAGTTTATTTTGATTAATAAGGTTTGACGAATTAAAACCAAATTTATTATTAGTTGAGGCTATATAAAAGCAGCAAGCCAAAATTAGAGGCATTATCCATAGTAGTATAAGGCTTTTAGTAAAGCTAAGCTTATATTTGTGTCTAAAAGGTTTTTCTACAAATAAATATGTTAATGTAGCAAGAGCTAAGCTAACAGTAAAAATTATGATACATATAGTGACAGTTTTATTGATACTTAAATAGTTGACATAAGCAATAATAGGCCAATGCCATAGATATAAAGAATACGAGATAAGACCTATAGCCACAATAGGTTTTAGAGAAAGTATTCTATTTATAATAGGTATATGATTAGTATTTGCGCCAGAATATATATAAATAGTCGCCCCAATACATGCAGTAACAGTCCAAATACTTGGGAAACTCACATTAATAAAAAATATAGGTGCTATCATCATTAAAGCACCTATTACAGAGAGTATATTAAGAGTCAGTTTGTTATTGTTTAAAGTAGCTGAATTATTAAGGTATATTGCTAAGCAGCAACCAAATAAAAGTTCGAATGCTCTATGAGTTGGAAAGTAATACCATCTGTCAGAGCTCAGAATATATAAATTAAATTCGCCAGAAAGGAAAATCAAGCAAGATATAACTAGCAATATTATTGAAGTGGCTAGAAGTTTTACTTTTGCTGAAAATCTTAGTTTAAATAATAGTATTAAGACTAATGGCCAGATCATATAAAACTGTTCTTCTACACCTAAAGACCATGTATGAAGTAATGGTATTATTTGCGAGTTTTGACCGAAGTAACCAAAATCAAGTTTTACAAAGAAATAGATATTAGAAAAGGATGCTATTGCACTAACAAGTGATTCGGCGTAGTCTATTAAATCTTGCGGTAGTAATATAAGCCATGCAAAAAAAGTAGAGAAAATTAAGACAGCTATTAATGCAGGTAGAATTCTTCTAATTCTTCTTAGGTAAAAGTTTTTGATAGAAAAAGAGTTGTTTTGTAGATCTCTAAGAATTATAGCTGTAATTAAATATCCAGAAATTACAAAAAATATATCTACACCAAGAAAGCCAGATTTAATCCAACTTATATTTAGATGGAATAGAACTACGGATAATACCGCAAAAGCCCTTAATCCATCTATATCTTTTCTATACTTTATATTGCTCATTAGTACTTTTTATAAGAGTTTCTATATATTATGATACATTTTTATTGGTTTTTATAAAATATAATTTAATTTGGGTGCTAAGAATCACTTTTATCAGTCTTTATTTAAGTATAGAGATAATATAGACTTCTTCATAAGGTTTTATTATTTATAGTATTGATGAAAATTTCACGTACAAATGTAATAATAGCTATTTTGATAATAGCTTTTTTCTTTGTTATAAACTATTTACAGCCTTTAAGAGCCGATGATTTTGGTAGAGCTTATACTGATGCTCTTGATAAGGGCTTTATCATATATCTTCGTGGTATTGCATCAAATTATATTCACTGGACAGGGCGGATATCAGCACAGGCATTAATTTATCTGTTTTTGAGTAAAAAATATATCCATTTATCAGTATTTATGATCAATATGATTAACTCGATATGTTTTTATCTATTTGTGCTATATTCATATAAAATAGTAAGATTTAAAACAAAAGTTGATCTATTTTCGAAAGACTTTTTAATATATTTTTTCTTTTTTATCTTCCTTTTTTATCAAACAGGATTTATTGCTAATGTCATATGGAAAACAGCGGCAGTACAGTATTTTTGGGGTATAACACTTTTAGCTATCTTTTATTACATATCAGTAGTGAAAAATAAGCAGAACATATGGTTTAGTTTATTCACAGGTTTTTTTATTGGTTTATATAATGAGATATTCGCTGGTGTCGCAATTATCTTGTGTTTGGCATACTTTTTAAATCAAAAGCTTTCTCAAGCTGAAATAGCTAAGAATATATTATATTTTTTTATAGCTTGTGCGGTGGGAGGTATAATTCTGATAGCAGCTCCTGGTAACTATGTAAGACTAAGCACAATGTCGGCAGGAGAGCATATTTCTGTATTAAATCAGCTCATAAATTTAGTTACACAAATTGTAACAAGACCTGGGGATACACTTGTGCCTATGTTAATGCTGCTGACATTCTTAGTTCTTATTTTCACAAACAAAAATATCACTAGGAAAGCTTCTTTTATATATGGGGTAGCAATTGCATCCTCAATATTTGTATTAACACCTGTGGCTAAGTCTTATGATTTGAATCAAAGAGTTTTATTAATTTATGATGCAGTATTTTTTATAATAATGATGCAGCAATTTTATAATCATAGTACTAGTTTTATTCTAAAGTTAAGGCTACGATTAAATTCCTTAAGTTGGGTATTTTTAGTATTATTAGTAATGCAACTCGTATTAATGGTAAGTATTTATTTTGAAATATATAAGTTTGAAAGATATAGAGATACTTTAGTTACATATTATCAGCAAAATGAGATCTCTGATCCTATCTTACCAATGATTCCTGAATTTAGTCAAATAACTTTTATAGATGATATCACATCTGATGAAAATGCTTATAATAACGATGCTTATGCTAAGTTTTATGGTTTTGATAAGGTTTATGGAAAAGAATTAGGCTAGAATGTCGAACAGTTTCTCTAATGTGATTTCTTGTTTTTCTTGAGTTTTGCGATTTTTATACTCAATCAAACCTTGCTCTAAAAGTCTATCACCAATAACCACATGATGAGAGTAGCCTATAAGATCTGCATCTGCAAACATCACACCAGGTCTTGCGCCTCTATCATCTAAAATAACATCTATTCCTTTTGCAAGTAATTCTTGATAGAGTTTGTCAGCTGTTTGTTTGACGCTTTCAGATTTGTTATAGTTGATTGGCAGTATTGCAACTTGATATGGAGCGATAGCCTCTGGCCAAATGATCCCATTTTCATCATGAGACTGTTCAATTGCAGCAGCCATGACTCGAGATACTCCAAAACCGTAGCAACCCATAAGCATAGACTTAGGCTTGCCATCTTGACCAATTATATTGGCATTCATTGGTTTTGAATAAACATCTTCAAGCTCAAAAATATGTCCAACTTCGATACCGTTTGTGAGCTCTAGAGTTCCATTATTATCTGGAGATATATCTCCTGTAACTACGTTTCTAATATCGGCAATTTGATAACTAGTGATATCTCTATCCCAATTCACATTTGTAAAATGATAGTCATCTTCATTTGCGCCACAACAGATATCTTCAATCATCATTGCACTATAATCAGCTATAATTTGTACAGAGCAGTTAACTATCCCTAATGAACCTGGATTAGCATTAAAAATAGAGAAAATTTCATCTTTGGTTGCAAGAGTGTATGGAGCTACAATTTGTTCGAGCTTATTGATTTTTGTCTCGTTAAGTTCATGGTCTCCTCGGATAACTAAAGCGAAGAAGTTACCTTTAGCATCTTTTATAACCATAGTTTTGATAGTTTTTTTGATATCAAAATCAAGTTCGCTACAAAGTTTTTCGATAGTCTTAATATTTGGGGTATGAATTTTTGTTATAGTATTCTCAGAAACTGCTCTTGTACTTAAATCTGGTTTCGCATATGTTGCTAACTCAATATTTGCAGCATAGTCGGAGCCATTGCTGTAGCATATAATATCTTCACCAGCATTAGCTAATACTTGGAATTCGTGACTGTTATCACCTCCAATTGCTCCAGTATCAGCACGGACGGGACGATAGGCTAAGCCAATTTTATCAAGAATTTTACAATAAGTTTCATACATCTTGTTATAAGTGTTATGTAAACACTCACTATTTTCATGAAATGAGTAAGCATCTTTCATGATAAATTCACGGGCACGCATCACACCAAAACGAGGGCGGATTTCATCTCTGAATTTTGTTTGAATTTGATAAAGATTTAGAGGTAATTGTTTGTAACTCTTGATAGTATCACGAGCCATGTCTACAATTGGCTCTTCATGGGTTGGGCCATAGCAAAAATCTCTTTCATGTCTGTCTTTTAGCTTCAGAAGCTCAGGGCCGAATTTATCCCAACGGTGAGTTTCTTGTAATAACTCAGAAGGTAGTACACTTGGCAGTAATAACTCACTTGCTCCAGCTTTATTCATCTCTTCACGGACTATATTCTGGATTTTCTGTAGAACTTTTAGTCCTACAGGCATCCATGTATAGATTCCTGAAGCAAGTTTTTTTATCAGACCAGCTTTTAGCATGTATTGATGGCTAGTAAGTACGGCTTCTTTAGGAAGCTCTTTTGTAGTAGCAATAAGGGTATGTGTAGCTTTCATGACTATCTAAGTTTCAAAATAAAAATATGAGCTAAATTATAGCAAAAAAATAATTATAAAATATAAAAATTGACTCTAGATGAAGGAAGTTAAGGAGATATGAAAAAACTAAGGAGTATCACCTAGAGTAATCTTTATATATTAAGACTCAATCAAACCAAAGTCTGTAAATTTTTGGATATGATTTTGCTTAGGATTTTATATTCTATACTTAATAAATTTTATGTCAATTATTTTTTATAGATTTAATAACCAATAATTATCTGGATCAGACGGACAAAGATGTGGGCCACATTCAACAAATACACTTATTGTATTGGCAAGAGTTAAAGCTAGTATCAAGAATATTGCTACTTTAGCGAATAGACTTAAATTTTTCTTTTTATCTTCATTTGGAGTAAAGAATCCACAAATAGTAGCATATATTATGAAAATAATACTTATAATAAAATTCCAAGTATACATATGTAGTGAGAATACAGCATCTCCATAATTCCCAGTGCCAGGAACAATATGTAAAAGTATTTGTGTCATTGCCATTGCAGCATTTAGGATCGCTACTAATGTTACGAACAGATAGTTCTTGTATTTATTGCCATGAGTCAAATTTAGTAGTAACCCAAAAGTTAATAAGCTCAGTGACATTCTTTGGAATACACATAAGGCGCAAGGCAGTTCTTGGAAATAAAGTTGATAATAAAAAGCCGTTGCTAATACAACACTTATACCAATAATAGCTAAAGAGTCGAATAAATCTAGAATATTATCTTTCATAGCTAGCCCCTTAAAGTTGAATATTTATATATCGAATTGTATGAGGAATAAATACTACTAGTAATAATCCCAAAGACACAAGGAAAAGAGTGGTAGCTAGCTTATGCTTATTTGTTATAGCAAATATTAAGCTAAGAAATGTTGTCAAAAATATTAAAAATATCATGCTATTAAACTTTTTTTAAACTTTAATGCTGGGATTATAGTCTTACTTTAAGTATAAGTGAAATTGAAAAAAATTAATTGTGTTATAAGTAAAACTGATGTTTTAATTCTGAGCACACTTAGGGCCATCTAGAATTCATAAATTTAGAGATAAGAAAGGAGGAGAAAAATATAAACTACTAAACAGCCCTAAGTAAAAAACTTTTAGTACGATGGAAAATTTTTCTTGAAATTGTTTGGCTCCCCGAGACGGACTTGAACCGCCGACCAATTGATTAACAGTCAACTGCTCTACCGACTGAGCTATCGGGGAACTTGTGAGGTATTATATGGCTGTTTTGTTATACTGTCAACAGTATTTTTAGTTTTTTTGAGAAAATATGATGTTTTATCAAGTTTATATGAATTTTGGTGTGTGATAACATATTATAAGTTTCAAAATATCGTTATTTAAAGCAAGTAATAGTTAGTATGGAAAATCAAGTTATACAAAGACAGCAAGAATTAGTTGAAGAGTTATCTTTTTTTGAAGATTGGGAAGATAAGTATGATTATGTCATATCATTGGGTAAGCAATTACCAGAGTTTCCTCAAAATAAAAAAACTGAGGAGAATTTGGTTAAAGGCTGTCAATCCCAAGTCTGGTTCGACAGCAGTATAAAAGATGGTAAGTTACATTTTATAGCTACTAGTGATGCATTGATTGTTTCAGGGTTGATTGGAATGCTACTAAGAGTATATAGTGAAGCAACTCCAGCAGATATACTTAATTCAGATACTAATTTTATTAAGGAAATTGGTTTTGGCAATAATTTGAGCTCTACAAGAGCTAATGGTCTAAAGTCAATGCTTGATTATATCTATGCAACTGCACAAAAAAACCAGTAAATGAAAATACTTGTTTGTAGACCTAAAGATGATGCTGATATTCTCTCAAAGCTATTAATATCTAAAGGCTATGATACTGTATGCTTACCATGTATTAATATTGATTATATAAATGTTGAAAGTTCAGTGTTGAGCTATACAAGTTATATATTTACTAGCAAATATGCTGTAGAAAGCTTATTTGCTCAATATAATCCTGAATTGTTCGACGGTAAAAAAATTTATAGTGTAGGTCAAAGCACCGCAAAAACTCTAAAAAAATATGGTTTAGATGCTATATATCCACATGATCATGGTTCACAAGAGCTTTTGAAACTAATCTTGGAAGAAGATGTTGCTGATGATAGTTTTGCGGTTATCTCTGGGGTTTCTGGAAATGAATTGCTTGTCAAAGAAATATCACAACTAACAAAGTGCGATAAATTTGAAACTTATCGGAGAGTTTTTGAGAGTGTTGCTACGCTTAGTCAAGCGTATTTAAAATTCATTGATGATGGTATAAATCCTGATGTTATTGTCACCACAAGTATCGATATTTTTAAGTCTTTGAATAGGATTTTTGATGAAATAGTAGCGCCTGAGGCTGCAATTGTTACCATAACAAGTCCAAAAATGCTAGAATTTGTTAATGAACAAGGCTTTGAAAATACTTTGAGTCTTGAAAGATTAGACAATGATTATATCTGTCAAAAAGTACGAGAACATATAGAGGCAAAAAATGTCACAAGAAAAAAATATTCAGCAAGAGCAAGCGAATGACGCTGCTGATAATGTTGCTCAAAAATTAGAACCAATTAAAAATAAATCTTCGTTTAACATCTTGTCTAAAATTAGCATAGTTGTATCTTTAGTAGCCCTTGGTTTAGCCAGCTACTCTGTTATTGATTTTGAAAGAAGTGATAACAAGCTTGGTGTTAATGATCAAGCTTTAGCTAGTTTGCAAAATCAACTTGACTCGCTTAAGTCTTTACAAACTGAGCAAAAAGAAGCTATCAATGACCTTGGCGAACAAAATGATTTTTTAACACAAAATATTAAAGCGACACAGTCGCAGGTTACTACTTTAGGTAATCAAGTGGCAGTTCCGACTAAGGACTTGTATCTGCAGATGAGTATAGTAAATATTCAGTCGGCTATTAACTACTTAGTATTAGCTAAGGATGTTGCAGTCTTTGATGGTGATGCTCAAAAGGCTAATGAGCTGGTTGATAGTGCATTTGATAAAATAGAAGCTAGTGGAGTTGCAACTGTAAGTGTTAGTGAGCGTCAAAAGATAAAAGATACATTAGGGGAAACTTTGTCAAAAAGTGATGTTATTAAACATTTTATCTCTATCCAGCAGCAGTTTAGTAAGCTTAAATATATTACTCCAGAAGATATTTCTGCTGATGTTAATACTTCTTCACAAAGTAACTATATGAAGCTTTTACACTCAGTAGTTGAGATACAGAATATTCCTGAGAATCAGACTCTTGTTGCTACAAATCAAGCTAAGCAAGTTGTTTCAAGTAATCTGTATAACTCATTGATACAGTTACAGAGTGCTATGTATATTAACGATCAAGGTAGTATTGATGAGGCTAAAGACAATCTTATTGCTATTATCAATCAATATTTTGTACAAGATAACAATGCAAAAGAGCTTAAAAAAGATATCAAAAGCATTAACTCTCAGAATTTAGATAATGTAGATAGTAGTTTGGATAAAGTTATTAATCAGCTATCTGAACAACAAAATAAGCTTTTGATAAAAGAATCAAGTCTAACTAAAACTAATGTAAGTGCACAAGGAAGTGATAAATGATAAGAGTCTTAAAACTTATAATAGTTGTTGCTCTAGCTACCTTGATTGGTATATGGGCGACTAAAAATCATGGATATATTATGTTAGTGATGGCCGATAAAGCTATCAAAGTAAACTTAGTTGCCTTTGTATTTATCGTTTTTGCACTATTGTTTGCCTTAGTTTTTGGCTTTAGGATAATTAAACTAAGTTTTCAGTTTCCTTATTTGTTGTTTAATTGGCTTATTGGTTTGTTTACAGTAAATAAGCAAGAAAGATTTGCAGATTTATTTGCTGATATGGTTCTAGAAAATAATAGAATAACTAATAAGTTGAGCATTTCAAGTATTGCTAAAATTTCTCCGAGATCTTTCAAGGATTATGTGCTTTTTAGAAAAATTTGTATGATTGCTAACAATAAAGATATTAAAGAATTAGACAAAGCTCTGAAGCAGATTAATGGTGACACAATCGTATATAAGTTCTTTGAGGTTTATAAGCTTTATCTGGTTCAGAAACTTTCAGAAGCACGCACGAAAGTAAGCTTACTTTTGGAGAGAAATAATTGTAGATTCTTACCTAATATTGCAAATCTGGCTGGAAATATTGCTTTAGCTGATGAAGATGCGGTGTTTGCGCTCAAAGTCTTGGAGAAATATGATGTTTATCTCAAGCAAGATCTTGGCGAGAAGTTAATTGTTTTAGCTCTAAGAAAAGCTAAAGATGTTGATGAATTATCAGATATTTATAATAAGGCAGAAACAACTAATACAATAAGTAGGGTGTACCTAGAACAACTTGTTGACTTTGAAGAAGTTGTTTTGGCTGAGAAATTTGCTAAAAAGCAGTTAGTAGGGGGCAACATCTTGCCAGAGATGCTAAAAATTTATGCTAACGCATTTAGCATTCCGATAGCTAAATTATCTGAGAAAGTTCTTGATAGAGCTAATCACGACTATGATAGTATTCTTATGTTGCTAGAGCTTGCGACGATTAAGTCAGATAATTATAGTTTTAAAATAGCTTATGATTATATCGAAAGACATATTAAGGACTTGCTAAGTACTACACAACTAGAAAGATACCATCATATATTATGTAAGTTTTTTATAAAAAATGGCGATGTGGCAGGTATAGATATCTCAGCTACACAATTAATTTATCGAAATAACTAAAAGGTATGTTTAAATGCAAGTTAAAAGATGGTTTTTGAATAATAGTTTGAGAAATTATCAGTATTTATTATATGATGATAGTCACGCTATTGTCATAGATCCTCTCAAAGCAGATATATTTGATGATTTTATCAAACAAAATAATTTAAAGCTCGAGGCAATACTTATTACACATAGGCATGGTGATCATATTGCAGGTGTCAAGAAATTGCTTGAGATTTATCCAGGTACTAGAGTATATGCTTATGCTGATAATGATCTCTTTAAGCCAGATGTTTATGTCGATGAGGGAGATTTTATAGATTTTGGATTTACAAATTGTAAGGTAATGTATACTCCTGGGCATATTGATGATCATGTATGCTTCTTGTTTGAAAAAGAGAAGGCTCTTTTCTGTGGAGATACTTTATTTAATGCCGGAGTTGGCGGTGTACATGCAGCATCTGCAGATGTGGGACAGTTATATGACTCATTAGCCAAGATTTCTGACTTAGATAAAGATATAAAACCATATCCTGCTCATGATTATTGGCAAAGCAATCTTGATTTTGCACTTAGTATACTGCCTAATGATGAATCTTTTAATTATTATAGAAATCAAGTTGCAGAGCTTGCGGCTGAACATAAGCCGGTTGTGAATTTAGCAGAGGAGAGTAAGCTTAATATTTTTATTAGATCAATTGATGATGAATCTTTACTACGAGCTTTGCCTGAGTGTTCATTAGGAAAGGAGATGTTTGTTAAGCTTAGAGAGTTAAAGAATCGATTCTAAACCTAGTCTTTAGAAGTCTTATTGCTTGAGGATTCCTCCGAATTGTCTGAAGATTTGTTTTTAGAATCTTTCTGAGCATCTTTGGGTTCAATTTTTGTTCGACTTATTTCGCGTGGGAAACCTCCATTTAAACCAATTCTCTGAAGCTTGATTATATCCGGAGCCATCGCGCGTTTGCTATCATAAGGTCCTATATACATTCTAATCCAACTGCCTACTCGTTGGAATTGTGGGTTAAGACCATCCTCTTTCATTTTTTTAACATACCAAGATGTTTCATCCATATTTCTGAATGATGCAATTTGGTAAATATATTTATATTTATACTGAGCTCTTTGTGCATCAGGTTGAACATCGACTTCAACACTGTCATGTTTAAGGCTATTGTAGAATGTAAACACCATTTTTCCACCACTACCACTTTCAGTAAAGTCTGGCTTTTGATCACTGTTTGTTGAATTGGTTTTAGTATTATCTTCTGTGCTATCTTGCTCTTTTATTGAATCGCTGTTTTGATCCACTTGAAGTTCTACTTTTGCTTTTTCTTCTTCAGCTTTTACTTTTTTTAGGTGTTTGTTTATAAGTTTAGATGCTACAGCTATTACCAATAAGCATACTACAGCTATGATTACTATTTTCTTTCTCTTGGAGCTACTAGGTTTTTGTGGCTCTTTGTTATTTTCTTTTGTAGGCTTTTTAGGGATATCTAATCTTGATAGATCTTTCATAAGTGTAATTTTTTTAATAAATCCATTAAACTTGGTAGGCGTTTAATATCATAATGTTATACTAAAGAAAGATTATAAATAATACTTAAGTAAATATATAGAGTTTTGTTATTAGTTGTACTAAAAATAGTATATTTGTTGAAAATGTTTTCTAAAATATATTGTGATTGTTGAAGACTAATATATAAATAATATAATTAGCCTTAGAGAATTGCTGGTCTATGAGATAAATTCCAGCTTACTTTTAGGGGAGTAGATTAAACTAAATTTTTTAAAAAAAGAGGACATATAATGCGTTTGCAGAAAAAAATATTATTAACATCTTTGTGTATGACTACTTTTATAGCAACAAATTTATATGCTGCAACAGATGCTCAGGTCTCTAAGCTAACTAGCCAAGAAAAGTTTGATAATAAAGAGATGCTTATAAGTAACTTGGATTCTTTATTTGCATATCAAACAAAAATAACAGTTGGTAATGTTTCGCAGGATAAAAATGGTAACTTAGTAGCAACAGATATTTGGATTATAAGTAGTGATTCAAAAAATCCAAATATTAGTATTAATAAAGCTATATTTGAGGGACTGAAGGCAGGAGAGGCTGTTAAGAATAGTTTTCATATAAAAATAGAAGGCTTGAGTGTAGCAAATTTGGCAACAGCGGTTGCTAATAGTAATGTGGTTAGCTCAAAGACAGACCCTAAAGATCTTGCAGATAATCAAGGTCCATTTGCTATTATAATGAATGATGTCGGTCAAGGAATATATAATCTTGACATTAACTATGATTACGATGAGAGTACTATTAATTTTGTATTGAACTCAACCATTGGCAAAAAAACATTTATAAAAGCAGATGCAAAATTAAAAGATATAGATTTATCTGGTACTGAAGTTGACATGGACTTCTTAGCATCGTTAGTTACAGAGTGTATGAATTCGAAGATACAAAATCTTAGTTTTGATGCAAACTTCTCAGAAGTTCTAAAAGAGGTAACAAGTAAATATCTTGGTAAAAAGTATAAACAAGATCCAGTCCTTGATATAAATGGTAAGTTAGGTAATAAGCCAGGAGAGCTTGTATTAAACCTTGACGGTAAGCTAGGCACTAATAATTATGGTAAATATAATATTGTAATTGAGGGTATAGATCTAGATAGTGGTTCTATCAATGAAATTATTGATGGAACTGGCAAGGCTTTGGATAATGCTTATGTACAATCTAATACTGCGGATTCAAAAATTCAGCTTAATTTTCAGAAGGATTTTTTCCCAGAGAAGTCACCAATAAGAGAAGTATTTTCAATACTTGATACTAATAATATCAATATAAAAATTAATTCAGATCGCCAATTTAAGAATAATAAATATAATACTAATTTTGATATACAAGCAGAGGGATTAGCAAGTCTAAAAGGTAGTGCTGAAGCTATGGTAAATGACAAATTAAGCTTATTACCATATTTAGGTGCCGGAGCTCAAGATCAAAAAGATTTATATGATTGTGATAATGAATTATGTTTGAAAAGTGTAGATGTTACATTTGCTAACTATGGGTTACTTGAAAAAATTGCTAGACTTGCAAATCAAGATCCTAATACAACGCCACAGCAGATATTAGGCTCATATGGAGCATTGTTACAGCTTTTTGCTGTACAACAACAAGATAGGTTCTTACAGCAAGTACTATCATCATTTGCAATGTTTTTACAAAATCCTAAAAATATAAGTATACATGCGAAAGCGAATAAACCAGTTAATGAAATGGCTTTATTAAATATGCTGGTTAGTGATGCAAAAACTCTAAAAAGAAATAATCCTATCAAGAATAATGGTAATGTTGATTTGAGTAAGAGCCCTGATGTCAAACTTATAAATAATATTCAAAATCTCTTCAAGATTAGTTTTGATGTTAATCAGAACTAAAAATTAATATTTCTTGAAAATTAAAGCTATATCTCTATTGACAACTTTTGAAAATAAGGTAATATATCACCCTATAAAGCGGGAATAGCTCAGTGGTAGAGCACAACCTTGCCAAGGTTGGGGTCGCGAGTTCGAGCCTCGTTTCCCGCTCCATACTCTTAGGTTTGTGTGGCTGAGTAGCAAAATGGTTATGCAGAGGCCTGCAAAGCCTTGGACGCCGGTTCGATTCCGGCCTCAGCCTCCACTAACTGCCCGGGTGGTGAAATTGGTAGACACAAGGGACTTAAAATCCCTCGGAGCTTAACCTCCGTGCCGGTTCGAGTCCGGCCCCGGGCACCATATTCTTATTTCATACTGTTTCAAGCTGTATCATAATCCTAATAAAATCAATACTTTGAGAAGATTTTATGTACCATCCTGTATCAGAAGATATCATTTAAACCCACAAAAAAGTACATACTAGAGTACATACTGAGTTATACTCTTAATATCAATCATAAATATTCTTATCTTATGGCTGGCAAGTTAACAGATACAAAAATTAAAAAACTTACCTTTAAAGATGGTCCGACCCATGGAGATGGTAATAGACTATATTTAAAAGTAACGCCTAATAATACTAAGTCATGGGTATATCAATATAAATTAAATAAGAAACGTCATACTATGGGCTTAGGAGCCTATCCTGAGGTATCTTTAAAACAAGCTAGAGAGAAAGCTTTTAAGTTTAATAGTATATTAGCCAATAATGAAGATCCAAAAATACATAGAGAACTTACTAAAACTAAAGATGAGCGGTTATTTATGAATATAGCTGTTAAAGCTATAGATAAATTGGATATTGGAGAAGATAGTAAGAAAAGGAAGCTAAGAATATTAGATAAGGATATCAAGCTAGTATTTGGTAGTAGGTATATTGATACTATCAAAACATTTGAGTTAGCTAAGTTTGTTGAGAAATTTGAAAAAACACCATCGGCACAGAGAAAAAAGAAAGATTTACTTTCTAATATTTGGCAATATGCTGTAGCTAAAGGCTTTGTTGAGCATAATATAGTCAAAGATATTCGCGGGGTATTATCTCGAGAGAGAGGGGATAATTACGCATATATAGACCCTATAAAACAAAAGGGGTGGTTTAGTCAACTGCTTAAAGACTTTGATAATTATCCAGGAGATATAATTACAAAAGCAGCATTACAAATATTGCCTTATTTAGCTTTTAGACCAGGTATAGTATTAAATCTTGAGTGGAAAGAAATTAAAGATAATGAACATGGTAAACATTTAGTTATTCCTGCTGTTAAAATGAAAGGGTCACAACATGATAAAAGGAAAGGACCTGACTTTATACAGCCGTTAAGCAATCAAGCTTATAAAATCTTAGTAGATTTAAAGGAGAAGTTTTATAAAGGTGATGGCTATATATTTAGTATAAATGGTAAAAAACCTATAACACATAATGCTTTAAGACAAGGGTTGCAAAATACGCTAGGTTATAACGGATTAGATAAAAAACCTAAACAAACTGCTCATGGTTTTAGACATATTTTTACTACAGGAGTAGAACATTTAGCTGGTAAGCATGGTTGGAGGGAGCTAGCTACTGAATATTGTTTGGCTCATGTTAGTAGTAACAAGGTCAAAAATGCTTACAATGGCTATGAATATATGGATGAAAGAATTGTTATTATGCAAACTTGGGCTGACTATATAGACCATATAAAAGAAAATGCTAATGTAATAAGAATTGAGGATATTAGTTAATCACTTTTTTATCAGTAGATAACTTATGCTTAACACTATTAGGCTCTTTTAAGTCTATATATACTTTTATAAAATCATCAAAACCAAATATTATATCACTCAAGTTGCTTTTTAGATAATGCATATTTGATAACTTATTATTCTTAACATATAAGGATTCTATATTTGTTGTTAAGGGATTGATAGTATCGTTACCAAAAACACTGTGTTTGAATGAATTATGAAAATGATTAATAATTTTTAAAAAATCTTCAAAGATATCAAATTTAATAGCCTCCTTTATTTCTTTAGTAATAGTTCTTTCTTTAGGTGAGAGTAAATCACCAATACTACTTATTTTTATTTCATCAACCATATCACCTTGAGATCTAATACTGTTAATCATGATCAGATCATCTAAAATTCTTTTTATTAAATGTATAATATTTTGCTTTTTTATATCTATAGAGAAAGATGTAGCATTAGATATTGTTGATACTGATTGATTTATAAGATTATATGTTTCTTTTATTATTTGATTTAAAACTAAAAGATTTTTATTTAAATTAGCTATCATCATCTGGATATTGAAATCATCTAAACGTATTTGATTAAACTTTTTATCAACTAGAAGTTTTCTTGTAATTAAACTCCCTGCATTTAAATGATCTTTACCAATAGCTTTTTCGTTTATCTTGGGAATAATTTGATACTTAGTATATTCTCTGTTGAAATTATGAACAGTGATTTCTCTTGGGGTGTAAGATCTCTTCTCCCATAGACTCTTATCTTCATTAAAAAAATAAGCCTCATTTGTTAAACCATTATAATCATCAGGTATAGGTGTTTCTGTACTATTTGCAGGAAACAGCCAATTAGTTGAGTCTAGAGGGTCTCTATGGCACACTCCTTTACTTTTAAATCTTTTGGATTTCTTTGTATAAGAATAATAATATTTAACTTTTGACATGATAAACAATAGTAATTAAATTTGATAAAATTATAACCGATAATTGTTTTAAATAGCTAATATAGCTATTTTTAAACCAGTTAAGCACTTTCTAGGTAGGCCAACCGAAAGACATTACCCAAATGTTTGTTAGTGCTTAATCTATTGGGAGCACTGTGGGAGGTGTGGGTTTGAATTGTAATTTCAAATTTGATATTTCTAAGTATGATAGAAAATACCTGTACAGTTTAAACACTCTTGACTGGTTTAAGTTGTTAGATAGAAGAGAGAACTTTTTTACTATGTTAGAAGAGGGTGTGGATTTTTCTAATTGGATAATATTTAAAAATCTTTTAAAAGAGCCAGTAAGTTTAATATTCGATGATGAAACTAACTATAAAAGTTATTATGCTCTTTCTAAGTGGGAAAAAGCTTTTAATACCAAATCGTCAAATAATTCTATCCAGCCTTTTTCTACATTTGACATTAAGAGTTTTTGTAACCTACCTTACAATAGAGACATCATAAAAGGAATGGTTGATAATGGTGTAATCTTTAAAATATTTGGAGATGAAGGCGAAATAAAAGACATATACAAAGAAGGCACTTTTTATAGTCCTCATTATGAGCAAGGCATAAGATATTTTAAGGTTGATACTAATTATCCTAGACAAAAAATAATAAATGACTTCATTGGTTATTTAGATAATATGTTAGAAACAACTGATCGAAAAAGAAACAATAAACATGGCTTTACTGATAGGTATAAAAATAAACTCATAAGCTATAAGGTGTTACCTATTTTAGATCTAATAATCTTCAGAGAAGTATTCAACTTAGAGTTAAAAGACATAGATATTTATGATATTGTTTTTACTGAACCAGAAGAAGCTATAAATAAGGGTCGAGAAGCCAAAGCACTTGCCTTACAAGTAATATCAGAAAAAAACATGTTATGGCTAGCAAGCCTTTTGTAAATATGTAGTAGAAAAAATAGCTAAAAATATCCCACATACATTCAACTTTCTTTTCAATAAACTTACTCCATACCGTAGCAATACAGCTCAAATCCGAGCTTTGTATTCAAGGTTAACATTTAGTTTGCTAGCAACTAACACAAAAACTAAATTTAATTAACTGGAGATAAGTAAATGAATACTTCAAATAGAAAAATAATGAGAATTGGCGAAGTGGTAGAGATTACTGGAGTAAGTCGCTCTACTATATATCGTTGGGTAGATAAAGGACAATTTCCTAAATATGTAAAACTTAGTCCTACTAGTACTGGCTGGTATAGCGATAAAGTTTATGAGTGGTTAGAGTCTTTAGATAATAGTGAGGTGGTTTAATATGACTACTTTACAAAATACCAATAATCTTTTATCATCATTCTTGTTAAAGGGCGTCGAAACCCTAATACCAAGTAGTGATATTGCCACTAATAAGAGCAATGACAAAGTGAATTGTAATAATAGCCATAATTGTATAGCTAGTGCTATATATTTTATTAGCGGGCTTTATTATGCACTTTTAAGATATGTTAATCAATATATCTATCACACGGCTAAACTCTTTTGTTTTGTCGGGAGGCGTAGGGAATACAATACCCAGAAATGGGGAATACCTACGGCTAGGCTTGGTACTAGTTTCGAACCGCCCCGATACATTTCGAAAACAAATACCAAGAGAGGAATATAGCCATGTCTAACACTAACAATACAGAAAATCTATTTTTTATTGATATCAAGAATGAATACATGACAAATAAAGATCATGAGTTTAACTTAGATGTTAATGATAAAGTCTTATTTGATAAGTCAATCAAAGCAGAGCCGAACAACATTGCTATCATCAAAAATTACCAAGATGAATGCAATATAGTTTTACTTAAAAAAATATCCACTAAAGAGTTTGTAGGTACATTCCTAAACGAGAAATACAAAGGACTTGAGATAGCCATTAAAGAAGTTATAGCTATAGCCTTAGAGTCTCGTAAACCAAGCAGAGTATTTAGGGGTTAGTTATCATGAAGAAGAATAATATAGAGAATTTATTTTGTATTGAAATAAAAAACAATGCTATGAGTAATTCAGCTCATGATAAAAATCTAGTTAAAGGTGATTTCTTAATCTTTGATAGGACTTTAGAAGCAGAGCCAAATAGAGTTGCTATAGTTGAAAATAATAACAATGATACTTTCATAGTCTTACTATCCAAAAACTCTAAGAATAAGCTTGTAGGCAAGTTTATAAGTGAAAATTACAAAGATGTAGTAATACCAGTAGAAAGAGTACTTGGAATTGCTACTAAAAAGATAAGTAATATTAGATATTTTTAGAGGTAGTAGACAATGAATATAGGTAAATTTAATACTTTTGTATCAAATCTTGGTTACTCATTGCCTAGTGGATTTAATTATAGCATAGATGTAGGTAATAGGATTAGATTTAATGATGAAAATAAGAAAGATAATAATAAAAACTTATGGCTTCAAAGGGTAGACAATGATGTTTATGTCTTTGGTGACTGGGCAGGTGATAAACATACTTATCTTGATAATGAAAAACCCAAATATGAGATACAGGACTTTGTAGAATTAAGAAAGCAAAGAGAGGCTAGACAAAGAAAATACCAGGAGGAAATAAATACTAAAAAAGATTTAGCTACTAAATTAACTGATTTTTATAAGTCATTACCATTGGCTAACAAGGACCACCCTTATTTAGTAAAGAAACAGATAAATAATCATCCATTAATACGTTTATATAACGATGTTTTGATAATTCCATGTTTTGGTACTGTAGAACCTTTTAATAATGAAATACAGAGCTTACAAGGAATATATCCAAATGGCTTTAAGAAGTTTTATAAAGATGCTCATGCTAAAGGCTCATGTTTGATATTAAATAAGTCCTCTAATGAGAGTTTTATATTTGTTGAGGGTTTCGCTACTGGTATGAGTGTATTAAGCCTTGTAGAGCATTTTAAGGCTGATATATCGGTTATATGTGTATTTAACTGTAATAACTATATTCATGTCATAGAGAGCTTCTATAGTAAATATCCTAATGCTGAATTTAATATATGGGCTGATAAGGATAAGAGCGGTATAGGAGTTGAAAAGGCGGGTGTGGTTGCTGCCGAAATACCAGGTATAACCATAAACCCACCACCTTTGACAGATGAACAGATGGATAAAGGTTTATCAGATTGGAATGATTATTTAGTTACTAGAGAGGGTTTGAAAAATGAGTAATGTAGTAGAGCTAACAACAATAGATGATAATGTAGAAATGCTAAAAGGTAAGCCTAGAGAGTTGCCAAAGAATGATAAAAAGATGCCAGTATTTACTAAGGATATGTTACCAAATAGATTATCTGATTATGTCTTTGGACAAGCTGAGGCTGGTAAGCTAACAGCAAGTTCTATAGCTATATCTGCTTTGACTGGAGTATCAGGAGTACTTGGTAAGAAAGTAGTATTAGATGTTGGTTTTAAAGAGGTAACAGCTAATGTATGGGGATTAGTTACTGGTGAGAGTGGTACTGGCAAAAGTCCTTGTTTAAGAGTTATTACTAGAATCATTAAGGACTTAGATACTCAATTAATAGAAGAGCATAAAGAACAGTTAAAAGATTATAATCTTGATATAGAGATTATTGATGCAAGGATTAAAGAAATAAAAGACTCAATGAAGTCTGATATTAAAGATGCTAATCATGAGGCCATAAGAGAAAAGAAACAGCTTATTAAAGAGGCTGAGGATAGTAAACCTTATAGGCCTATATCAAATGAGATTATATTTAATGATGGTACACAGCAAGCTATTATTAATAAGATAGCCAATGATAGTCCCAATGGTATCTTACTTACCTGTACAGAGTTTTATAAGACACTTCAAAGTTTATCTGGTAAAGATAATGCTGATAAGCAGGCCATGCTTTTAAAGGCTTACGATGGAGAGTTTGATAAGAGTATGACGCTTGGTAGAGGAACTATTAATGTTGATACCGTAGCCATTTCAATATTAGGAGATATTCAGACTAGTAACTTAGATAAGTATCTTGAACAATCACAAGATAAAGAGGGGCTGGTAGCTAGGTTTCAATTATTATCAGTAGTAGAAAGTATTCCTAGAACTCATAAGAAATCGCCATTAGATGAGAAGCTACAAGGGGTATATAAGAATCTTATTGATGAACTATTTGATATCTCTGTATTAGATAGGGTTATTGATGGGCAGTTAGAAAAAGGTGAGCCAAAGATGTATAGATTCTCTAAAAAAGCAGATGAGTTTTTAGAAGAATGGTATCAAATGTATGACTTAGAAATTAAAAAGTATGCAGAAGATACGCCAATGAGAAGATATTTAAATAAGTTTGGCGAGACTATATATAAAGTTTCTTTAATATTTCATGTCATAGATAAAAAAGATGAAGAGTTTATCTGTATAGATACTTTAGAGAAGGTTGCTAAGTTTATGGACTATCTATATGACACTGCTAAATATCTTTATAGTGATGAAATTGATTTAGTGGTTAAACATGCTAAAGAAATATTATCCAAGCCTGTGGATAAATTAAGAGATGGTTTTACAGCTAGCTCACTAAGAAATAGATATTCAAGTCTAAAAAATAATAGACAAATTGATCTTACAATAGAGAGTTTGGGGCTGTTAAAAAATCATAATTATTTGATAGAAACTGATGCTAGAAATAATGCTAAGTATAAGAAGTATATTTTGAATACCTAGAAAATCCACCGAAAGTACCTAAAGTAAGCTGAAAGCTATATATACCAATGCTTTTAATATGGTCTACGTACCACCTAAAGCCCACCTAAAGCTTTATTCAGTACCTAAAGTACTAGGTATTAGTTTAGGTGATTAGGTGAATGCTAGGTGATTACCCAACTAGGTTTAAACCCTTATGTATCAATGCTTTGATGAGACATTCGGTAAATTAGGTGGTTTTTTAGTTAGGTGAATATATCAGCATAAGAAAACTAACAAATAAGGATTAAAAAATGGGCTTTGCAACATCATTAATAGAGAAATATAAAACACAAATTGAGACTAAACCAAAAGACAAAATACAGCTACAAGACATTAAAGAAATTAAATCATCACTCACCCAAAAAGGTGAGGCTAAAATATCTCGGCAGCAACCACAAAATAAAAATGAATATTTAAAGAAATTTACTATAGAGAGTTATTTGTCAGATATTGACTTACCACCTAAAAATATCCCCTGGATAGAGCACTTACTTAAATGGAAACCTAAAGCTAAACAGTATGATCTTTTAAGGCAATATAAAGAGCTATATTTACAAGCTTATAATGATACCCCTTTAGAGCATCAAAAGATTAATGCAGGTACTTTAAAAGCTAATACCTGGTTGAGGGTGTTAATAACGGGAGAGTGAATTATCAAATAAGCTTAACATTAGATTTTTTATACAGTATTATCAACTTTATAAGTTATCTAATTCATAGGTATTTTAAGTTGAGAGCATTTAAAATAATCGCTTTATTTTTTATTGTTTTGTTACCAATTGTTAGTTTTGCTAATGATCCTGTGATTTTATCAATAAATAATAAAGTAGATATCCCTCTACCAAAAGATATGCAAAGATTGATTGTTTTAGATGATGGAATTTATGCAGCTGTTATGAATGATGAAAATGGCAAAAATATTTATTATAGAACAGTAAGCCTAGAGGAACTTAAAAAGTTAGGCGCAAAAGATTCAGTATATAAGTTTTTAGATGATTCTTTTAACTCATCACTTGATAATCCAAGCAATGATTTTCAGAGAATATTGATTAAAGGAAAATTTATAAAATCAGATAATCCTAATGTAAAAATATACAGCTATAGAGACGGTAATTACATATCTAATCATGTGTATTCTAAAAACTTAAATTTTGCTGTGTTAATAAATTATGACTCTAAATATCAAGGTTATATTAACCTAATAAAAGAAACTAAGATAAGAGGATAATATAGTGTCAGTTGCTACTTTAACCAACAATGAAAAGAATGAGCTTAGAAAGCTTTTAGTTATTATTTTTGGCTCTCAAGCAAAAAACTGGAATATTAATAATAAGGTTGCGGAACTTATAACTAAAGCATTTAATGAGAGTGTGAAATGTAGTAGGGGAATAGATGCTTCGCCTAGACCATTTGGCTTTATTCCAAGTGGTATATCTGTTGCCAGTCAAGCAGTTTCAATAGCTAATAGAATAATAAATAACAAAGGACAATATAAAATGTGTATCGATTATGTTGCATATACCTATAAATCTGAATTATATATAGCTGCCAATGGTATATAAAAACATAGCCTGTGTATTTGATAATTACTTTTTTAACCTATTTCATTAAATTGTATTAGTTCTATAACCAATTAATCAAAGACTGTGCAAAGTTTCTCGCTTAAATCAACTAAATTTATCTCATTATATAATTACTTCTAACATTACATAACTAACAAAATGTAATACCTATAATTACAATCAATATACAAAAAAGTAAGGTTAAAAGATGGATAAGATACTGAATTTTAATGATATCCCTAAGCAAAAACCCATACCTATAGAAAAGTTATCAATAAGCGAAATATACGAGGTTCTATATTGTGACGGTTTAGAAGCTATATTGACTGATGGTACGGATAATCAGAAAGAAATAATAAATACTCATTTGTTAAATATTCTAAGTAAAGATTTAGATTTATTAATATCGTTATTCTTTGAGCTAGGAGATGTAGCAGATAGAGAGTATCAAGATAACAATATTAAGAAGTCAGAACTTAAACAAAGACTTATCAAGTTATTTGATTATATGGAGGCTATTTAATGGAGGGTTTAAGAGAGATAGCTTGGAGTAATGGCTATGAGTTACCTAATGATGTAGAAACTCAAACTATGGCTAAATATAGATGGTTTGAAAAGAGCAAATATATAGTAAGGGTTGACTGGGATAGCTTTGTTTTTGGTGATAAAAGAACAGGCGAGAGATACAAAGTAGTTAATGGCGAATTAGTAGAAAAAGAGCAAGGTATAAAGATATGAGAGAAGAAAACCATAATATAGAGTTCAAGAGTAAGACTATATCAATAACATTAAGACTTGATGAAAACGAGCTACAAACTTTAAAGAATACAGCCAGTCAACACGGTGTAGGTTACTCTGTGATAGTTAAGTCATTGATTTACAAATTTAATAGGAATCTTATTAATTTTTTATAGGAAGGAATAATGAAGACAGATTTAACAGCTAAACAATTAGAGTTTTGTAAGCAAATTCTTTTGGGTGAATATCAGTTGGAAGCTTATATGATGGCCTATGATTGTGAGAATATGGAGTATGACACTGTAAAGAATGAAGCTAGTAAGCTTATGAAGAATAAGAAAATAATAGCTTTCATTAATAATGTAAGAAAAAGAGAGTTATTAGGTACATTAAGAACTAGAGAGACTTATCTAAATAAGTTAGATGACATTATTGATAGTGATGAATCTACTACGGGAGAAAAAATACAAGCAATTAATACAATATCAAAACTCAAGCTATGGGATAAAGGAACATACGGAGAGATAAAATTGAATAATATAAATGAAGATGTACCTAGTTTAGAGGAGCTAAAAGGTAAAGAATAACCATTACATAGCCACTACTTTTTAGGTTTTTGAACGATATAAAAAAGAGTTTTTACCGCTTATAAAAAAGAGGGATCAAAAGGCATTAATAAATCTAACCGATGTTATAACTTAATCTTATCACATTCATAAAAACTATATATTTCACTTTATTAAAATCAAAAGCCATAATATCAGCATAAAATTTATACATTGTAAGAGATTATCAAAATGAAGAAAGTAATATTAACAGCATCAATAGTTTTAAGTTTAATTTCAACTGGCTTTAGTTATGGAATAGCTACTCAAGTTTCTAGTAGTTCTTTTCCGCCTCCAGTAATGCAGCTAGCATATTAAATAAAATATCAAAAATAGGGGGTCACTTTGAACAAAGTACATACTAAAGTACATACTAAGATTGTATGTTATATTTTAGTGTATTGATAATAAAAGGTTTGAGGCTTATACATTAATTCCGGCCCCGCCATTATTAGTCATGTATTTTCCTTGTAACATCTATGCGTAAATAATATTTAAATGCTCCTAGTGTTGTTTTATGGTGTATTATTGAATTAAGTTACATTAATTTTTTGAAATTTCTTTTTTAGCAAGTTTAATTTCTTTCTGGAATTCTGGGCTTGTTTGTAGTTGAGAGAACATGATGCTTCCTACTAAATACCCTGCATTAACATCGCTTGGATAATGAACTCCACAAACAATTCGACTTTGACCAAATTCATAACCTCTCTTCATGATTTGATTTGTTCTTGAGGGGTTTATCTCACTTAAAGTAAGAGCAATTGCCCACCCTATAGTTGTATGCCCAGAAGGGTACGATCTATGAATATTATCTGTTTTCACACATGCTTTTTCATGAAAATATGCAAAAGGTCTTGTGCGATGATAGAATAATTTAGCTGGTTTTGTGAACTCTCCTTCAGCTATTTCTAATTGATTTAGAATTTTCCATATTGCGGGTGTTTCTTTTTTACTTATCTGATGACCAAAAGCTTTTTCAAAAGCTTGAGCAAATCCTTCTGGAGAATAGTTTGCATCTGATTGAGCTAGTTTATATCTATTGGTGTTTTTGATAAAAAAACTAGCGTGAGAAATATTCATGTCATTTTGATATAGTAATGTTCCAGGAGTTGGAGGAGGTGGTATGATTTGTTTTATGTCTGGAATATCTATGTTGAGTCTATCGGCTGCAAAAGCTGAACTTATTATAGCTGTTAATGACCCTACAAATAGTATTTTTCTAATCATATTTTTATTTCCTTGGTTAATTATCCAAAGAAAATGATAAATGATAAATTGATTTAAAAATGAAGAAATCAAAAAATTAAAAATTTGTTACTAATTACAGCTAAAGTATGATATTTTAATATTCCTTTTTTTCTAAAAGATCACTATTCTAGAAAAAGGCTTATAAGTATGTTGAAAATTAAAGCAAAAATCAATAGTTTATTTAAAACTAGAAATTTTTATATCAAATATAAAATAGAATTATTTTTTTAAGGGTAGACGAGTTATGTTTTATTGCCTTTTATTTTCAGTGAGTTTTGAAACACAGTTTTAGTTAGCTATATTCCTTATCAAAAACTTCTAACATTAAAAGAGTTAACAACTCTACCGATTATTACCGCATCATTTGGTGATTTGATTTCATCATTATTTTGAAATTTTGAGTTTAGTGGCATCAAGTATAAGCGGTTATTATCTTTATATAGTAATTTAACTGTGGCTCCATCGGAGTTTCTAGCAACTACAATTTTATCAACTAAATTCTGGGGACTAATTTCGCTAGGGTCAACTAAAATATTCTCGTCTTCGTAAAGAGTATATCTAGCATATTTAGGACTAAGCAGTTGAGATTCTGATGAATCATAGAGCATGCTCTCACCTTGTACTCTCAGTGAAAAACCGTTTTTTGGTACAAGGCTATCTGGTATTTGCAAATAGTCAATCGGGTCAATATTCTCTTGAGATTCGGTAAATTCACCTGCTTGTACATAACTTAGTACTGGTACGTTAGTTACACTCATTATAGATATATCATTAGGGTAATAATTATCTTCGAGACCAAGTATCTTCATAACCTCTATATGTCCATCATATGAGGGACAGTTAGTACCGGCAACCCAACCCTTAATAGATCTATCACTTTTGCCAAGTTTTTTTGCCAATTCTATTTGTGTCATGCCTATTCTTTTTAAGGCTGGTTTTAGATCGGTTTTGTAATTAAACATCTCTAATCCTAAGTACAACAATCTAAT
Organism: Francisella salimarina; assembly: GCF_007923265.1. NCBI lineage: Bacteria > Pseudomonadati > Pseudomonadota > Gammaproteobacteria > Thiotrichales > Francisellaceae > Francisella > Francisella salimarina. The sequence continues at coordinate 64,860 of NZ_VOJA01000001.1, read as the reverse complement.
TCTAAGTATATTTATATAAAATCAGCAATTCAATAATTTTTTGGAAAATAGTGCAATATTACTTCCCTTTACAGCAAAAAGTGATTAATATTGAAAGTGTAATAAAACTGCACTTTTATAAATTGAGGGAGTTAAATAAAATGATAAGAAAAAGCATTCTAGTAGAAAATCAGGAAATTAAAGATTTACTATCTGTCATCAAACATCATTACACATCTGATAATAGGAATACTATTCAAGATGTAAGCTTAAACCATGTAGTAAACAGAGTATATAAAGAAAATGTAAGAAAATATATAGTTGAGCGTTGGCATGCTCTAGAAACAAAAGTTGGACATCAAGTAACACTTTTAGAAAACAACTATAATAAGAGTATTATCAATAAGTTATACAAAAAGTCTCGTGATCTAAATTTTGTGATTAAAACTCGACCTGATGAGTCATCAAGAGATTTACACGATTCAATTAAAAAAGTATCTAACATAGATATAGTTATAAGAGAGTTTTCTTTCTCTTAGAGTTTACTTAGTTACTTGTTTTTCTAGCACTTTTTTACCTAAATAAACTGATAGTATGATTATAAACATTCCAATCAGTTGCTGTATTGAGAATGTCTCTCTAAACAAAATATAGCCATATAGTAAGGCAAATACTGGACCAACTAGTAAAACTAAAGAGCTCATGGCTAATGATATATATTTGACACGACTTATGTATAAAATATTTCCGAGTAGGTGTCCAAATATAGCTATAGCTAATAAAATTAGAACGCCACTTAAAGTTGTCGGAATTATCTGTTCATTGAAAATAAAAGCTAATATAAATAGTGTTGCTGAACCACTTAATGATGCTATAAACATCATTCTAAAAGTTGAGCAAGAATCTCGTAGCTTTTTAGAAAAGATAATAAAGAGTGCATAAAATACCGCAGATATGATAGCTAGCCAGTTTCCTAAAAGGTGCTGAGAGCTTAAACCTGATTGACTCATAAGAAGTAATAAACCAATAAATGCTACTAGAAGAACTAAGTAATATTTAAGGGACACTTTTTCTTTGAGAAATATAATGGCTATAAAAGTAGTAATAAAAGGACAGAGATTTGTTAAAAGGCTAGCCTCAGCTATTGATGTATAAATCAAAGATATACCATAAAAAGCTAGATCTAAAGCTAGGAATAGACCAGTTAATGCGGCAATGTATATAGATTTCTTTGATAGCTTATCTTCATCTTTGGTAATAGCTAAGAATGAGTATAAGAATATACAAGGTAATAATAGTCTATAGCCAAAACTTGCAATTGGGCCAACTTCTGAATATCTAATTAATACCGATGCTATAACAAGGTTGGAAAGTGCAAACAATATTATGAAAAAATCTCTATTCATGATGGTGTCCTGGCTAAATGCTTATTAAGCAGATGATATCATGAAATTAGCTAAATACTTGTGATAATTAAAGGTAAATACTAGTGTTATCTAAACTTAGAGATTTTAACTTTAAGAGATACATGCTAAATTAGCTTTAGAATTAAATTTTTTGATTAAGTTTTAAGGTTAAAATAATGCATATAAGTGAGCGCCGTAAGTGGTATGTAGGCTTTGCTGTTTTTGTAATAATAGTTTTATTATCTCTTTCATTACTCCACGCATCAATATGGGTCAGTATAGGCTTTATAGCTGTTTTGGTAGTTGTCGCAGTATATGATGCTACGCAAACAAAACACGCTATCTTGAGAAACTTTCCTATAGTTGGGCACATGCGTTTTATACTTGAGTTTATTCGACCTGAAATTCAGCAGTATTTTATCGCGGATAATGAAAGTGAAAAGCCATTTGGTAGAGAAACTAGGTCAACTATATATCGTCGTGCTAAGGGTATTAATGATACAGTAGCATTTGGTACTGAAAAAGATATTGATAGAGTTGGCTATGAGTGGGTAACACATTCGCTTGTGCCGAAGCATTTGGATGAAGTTGAAACGCGTGTTAAATTTGGTGGCTCTGATTGTAAACAACCATATATGGCATCACATCTAAATATATCAGCGATGAGTTTTGGAGCACTGTCGGCTAATGCAATTATGGCTTTGAACAAAGGTGCTAAGTTAGGTGAGTTTTGTCACTGTACAGGTGAGGGAGGTTTGACAAAGTATCACTTAAAAGGTGGCGATATAGTCTTTCAAATTGGTACAGGATATTTTGGTTGCCGTACTGATGATGGTGGTTTTTGTGCTGAGAAGTTTGCTGAAAAGGCAAATTTAGATAGTGTTAAGATGATCGAGATTAAGCTATCTCAGGGTGCTAAGCCTGCTCATGGAGGTGTGTTACCTGCTGCTAAGATAACTCCAGAAATCGCTGAAATCAGAGGAGTGTCTATGGGTAAAGATGTCTTGTCGCCACCAGCACATAGCGCTTTTTCAACACCAATTGAGTTTTGTCATTTTATAAAGCAATTAAGAGATTTATCAAATGGTAAGCCAATAGGATTTAAGCTTTGTATTGGTAGTCATGTAGAATTTTTGGCTATATGTAAGGCAATGCTTGAGACTGGTATTAAGCCTGATTTTATAACTGTAGATGGAGCAGCTGGTGGTACTGGTGCAGCACCTTTAGAGTTTTCTAATCACATAGGTATGCCGTTAGAAGATAGTTTAGTATTTGTGCATAATGCTTTGGTTGGTTGTGGCTTACGCGATGAGATTCGTATTGTTGCAAGTAGTAAAGTAGCTACTGGTTTTGATATGGTTAGACTATTTGCTATGGGAGCAGATACTTGTAATTCTGCTAGGGCGATGATGATGGCAGTAGGCTGTATTCAATCGCGCCAATGTAATAACAATACTTGTCCAGTTGGTGTAGCAACCCAAAATGAGCGTCTTGCAAAAGCACTGGTAGTAGAGGATAAGATGTATCGTGTATATAACTTCCATAAAGCTACAATTAATTCATGCTTAGAAATCGTTGGAGCAATGGGCTTAACATCTACAAATGATATTGGTCCAGAAAATCTCAAAAAGCGTGTATCTGTAAATGAGATTAAATCATATATTGATTTGTATGATTTTATACCAGAGAATAGTTTGATAGATGGTAATACGCCAGCTAGTTTTGCCAGATCTTGGGAAAAAGCTCGGGCAGATTCTTTTTAGTTTTTCAAACCGAAATAATAATTTTTTGCCTACTCAATTTGCTAAAATAACTAATATAAATATTCTTGTTAGTTAAATATGGCGTTATACACCTATCCATCAAATAAGCTTGAGTATCTGGTTCAAGTTTTATCTAAACTTCTAGATGTTGAAAAAAAAGATTTGTTCACACCAACACAGCTAATAGTTGGTAGTCGTGGTATGCAACATTGGTTAAGTATGCAATTAGCACAATATCGTAATATTGCGATGAATCTTAAATATGACATGATAAATGGTTATATACTTGATATCTGCTATGAGCTCACAGCAAAACAAGAATATAAAAAAGCATACACAAAAGATATTTTAGCTTGGAGAATTTTTAGAGGTTTAGATAGTATCAATAATCCTAAGCTCCAAGAATATTATCAAAATAGTGATCTTAAGAAATATCAACTATCCGTTAAAATAGCAGAAATATTTTCAAAATATATATCATATCGAAGTGAGTGGTTGCAAAAGTGGGAGCAGGGCGAGTACATAAATCTTGCTAAACCAGAGAGTGATGAAGATTGGCAAATTCAACTTTGGCAAGCTCTTGTTAAGGAGGTTCAAGATACCCCATACAAAGTCCAAGCAGAAGCACTCCAAAAGCTTAATCAACAAAACTTAGAAAAACTAAATATACCAAATGATATCTATATATTTGGGGTTAATACTATATCTCCCAAAAATCTTGGCTTTGTATTTGAGTTGGCTAAATATATTGATGTTAATATTTTGTATATTAATCCATGTAGCGAGTATTGGTATGATTTATACAAGAGTAAAATCTCAGCTTGGTTAGATAGTGATGACTATGAGCTTCAACCTCTTTTGGCAAATCTAGGTCAACAAGGGAAAGAGTTTTTTAATCAGCTTTTAGAGAATCAAGAAAAGCAAGAATTAGAAGTTTTTGAAAAGTTTGATAAAAATTCGTTAGATTTTGAGAAACTTGCTGATAATAATCAAACACAGCTAGTAAGCCTACAGCGAAATTTATTGGAACTAGATTGTCAAAACCACGCTAAGCAAAAAGATATAAGCATCAGTATTAATTCATGTCATAGTCCACTTCGAGAAGTGCAGATTCTACATGATAAACTTTTGGATATGATCAAAGCAGATCCTAGCATTAAGCCTCGAGATATTTTGGTAATGTGTCCAAATATTGAAGACTATTCACCGTATATTGATAGTGTGTTCTCAAGGTTTTCAACAGATAAAAAGTTACCATGCTCGATAGCAGATAGGACATTATTAGATTCAGAGCCTTTAGCTGCTAGCTTTATTGAGCTTTTGCAACTACCAGAGAGTAACTTTGAGGTTAATAAGATACTTGATTATTTATCGGTTCCAGCAATTCAGCAAAAGTTCAAAATTAGCGATGAGCAACTAGAAACAATTCGCTATTGGTTAAAAGAGTCATGTATTCATCATAGTAATAATGGTCAAACCTTCTCATGGAGTTGGGGGCTTAAGAGGTTGATGTTTGGATTTAGTTATAGTGATAGTAATCATATTATTGATGATAAGCTAATGACTATACCTGTGATTGAAGGTAGTGAGATTGCCGAACTTGGTGGCTTGTATGAGTTGCTAGAGCTGCTAGAAAAATATTCACAAGAGTTACTTAAACCAAGAAGCTTAGAAGCATGGCAGGACTATCTTTTGGAGATGTTTGATGATGTCTTTGATGTAACTAATGATGAGCAATATATTGCTAAGAAAATCAAAGATATAATCGTAAGGACAGTCACTACAGCTAAAGATGTATTGCTAGTAGAAGAGATTGATTTGTATACAATTAGATATTGTTTGATTTCACAGTTATCTGAACCAATTATTAATAACCATTTCCTAAATGGTAAAGTAACATTCTGCTCAATGACACCAATGCGTAATGTTCCTTTTAGAGTGATAGCGATGCTGGGTTTAAATAATGGTAAGTTCCCGCGCCAAGAATCTGCGATTAGTTTTGATTTGATGGCAAGACTTGGAAGAGTTAAAGGCGATAGGACTAAGCGAGATGATGATAGATATTTATTTCTAGAGGCTATTACATCTGCACGAGATTATTTGTATCTTAGTTATATTGGTAGAAGTGTTAAGACTAATGTTGAGCAACAACCAAGTCTAATACTCAAAGAGTTGACTAGCTATTTGGATTTGAATTATGGCTGGGGAAAGGCTGATATCAAAGAATATTCATTACATCCTTTTAGTTCTAAATGTTATGCTAATGAATACAGAAGTTATGATGAGGCTTGGTTGAAGTTGTTACAGTCGGAGCCTAAGATATTTTATGATTCAAAGTTATTAAGTAATAGTGTCAATCTACCAAAGAGCTTAAGTATCTCAAAAATTGTCAAAATCTTTGAAGACCCGATCAAAGCTTATACAAATTATGGCTTAGAACTATATTTAGAGGATGACTTTGAAGAGCTAGAAGACAGTGAGCCATTTGATATAAATAGTTTAGATAAGCATAAATTTAAACAAGATTTACTAAATACTCTTGAGAATAATAAAGACAAAGAATTAACCATAAAAACAGCTAAGCTAAGTGGCAAGCTTCCAGAATCTGTACTTACTGAAAATGAGATTAATAAAGAAGTTGAGAGTATTCAAAAGCTATTAGATAAGGCAAATTTAGCAAATTATGAGTCTAAATATTTTCATCAAGAGATGTTAGGATATGAGCTAGAGGCTAATTGTCATATCAAAGATAATCAAGTTTTGTTATATACAACTTCAACTTTTGGTATTAAGCATCGATTTGAATTATATTTGACAGCACTATTAGTGGTATTATCAGAGCAACAAGATATCACTGCTACTTATGTCTATTTTGATAAAGACAAAAATCAAGCATTTGATACTACTTTTGTTATAAGTCATTTAGGTGCAAAAGAGTTGTTGGAAAAATATCTATCAAATGCAGAAAAGATAGTATCTAAGCCAAATTTAGTACATTTAGATTTAGCCAAAGCTATTTGTGATTATAAAAATGATACTGATAAAAAGAAGCAAAAAGCTTGGGAAGGCGTGATAAAGTCTTCAGAGCATAACTTCAAAGCATTAGAGAATAATAGTTATTTCAAACTTTTTTATAGTGAGCATCCAAAGATAGAAGACTTTGAGGGACTGCAAATATATCAAGATTTCTTTGAGGTTATAAATGAAAATAAATAAAAATCTATCCTTATCTCAGTTATATAAAGATATTTATATCAGTTTTGAAATTGCAATTGCTGCTTGTATATGTTTTTTGTTTGGTTTTTATATGTCAAACCTCTTGCATGGGGGACAGTCGATAATTGGTGGTTTTTGGTGTCTGATTACAGTTTCTACAATTTTACAGTTGAGTATTAGAGATTCTTACTTGGCAGCTTTTCAAATTCTTGTGGGTTCTGTAATAGGTGGTATTACAGCATTTATTTTTACATATATTTTGGGTTATCACTATTATGTCATGATTTTGGCTGTGGCAATTAGTGTTCTTATCACAGCGACTCTACATCTTGAAAATGCTATCAAAATGAGTAGTGCTAATGCTGGAGTAATTGTTGCATTAGGACTGTATCAGCCAAGTTATTCACCTTTTCTAAATACTGGTTTACGTTTGATAGAAACATTCAGTGGTACAGCTATAGCATTATTTTTTATATTTATTAGTAGACTTCTTAAAGTAAGATCCGACTAGTTGTTAATACTTCCATTACCTATACTATATTTTATTTTAATTTTTGCAAAATTATGATTAAATTGTTTGGGTAAGTATTAGTTTTTATATAGGAAATTTACAATGAAAAAACTTTTAAAATCAATGCTGTTGCTATCAACTGTGTTAGCAGGTTCTGCAATGGCATGTACAGCTATTACACTCAAAGGTAATGATGGAGATGTTGTCGCAGGTAGAACGATGGAGTGGGGGTTCACTTGGGATTGGAGTCTAACATATATTCCAGCCGGTACTTCACATACACTGACTGCACCTAAAGATCTAAACCTACCAGCAAAACAATATTTATCTAAATACTCTGTATTAGGAATAGGTTTGACAATAGATAAAAATAATTTTGTAATACTTGATGGACAAAATAATCAAGGGCTTAGTCTCAGTGCTAATTATCTACCTGGTTTTACTCAGTATCAACAAGTTGATAGAGGTGATAAAAATTACGCTTCAATTTTAGAAATAGTAACTTATATTTTAAGTCAATATAATAGTATTGATGAAGCTAAGAAGGGTTTAGAAAACATCAAAGTTTGGAATGATAAGTCTACAGATGTTAATGGAGTGGTTCCAGAACTTCACTTTTTGATATCAGATAAAAGTGGTAATGCGATAGTTGTAGAGTATGTAAAAGGTGAAGTTCATTTCTATCAGTTAGAATTAGACCTGAAAGTTATGACAAATGCTCCTACTTATGATTGGCATTTAGTAAATATTAGAAACTATCTGAACTTGTCAAATAAGACTGTATCTCGTATGAAACTTTATAATGAGAATGATGTAGTGCCAAACCATACTTATAAAATTGTGGATGCACTAGGTCAAGGCAATGGGTTATTAGGTATGCCTGGTGATTACTCTCCACCATCTAGATTTATTAGAACAGCAGTATTAGGCTACTATTCTAATAATGATAATATCAAAGATGAAAGTACTCTAAACAAAGTAGCTCACATCTTGCATAATGCTGATATACCTAAAGGTGTAGTAGCTGAAAACATAGATGGTAAAACATATTATGATCATACAGTGTTTACTAGTATCAAAGATCTAACAAACGATACTGTTTATATAAATATTTATAATAATCCGCTTAACTCTGTTTCTATAAATCTAGATACTTTAGATAAAGATCATGCCAAAGCTTTTGTTAAAAATATTAAGCAGTTACCATATCCAAAGTCTGATATAACAGGTTCTTTGGTTTAGTATTGTACTCATATTTTTTAATTTCATATTCTTAAATTTTTAAAGGAGTAATTTGCTAAAATATCTCAAAGACTTTTTTGAAAATTATAATTTGTTAATATGATTAATCTAGATGCAAACACAATAACCCTACAAGGTCGCCATATTATCGAGGCTAGTGCAGGTACTGGTAAGACTTTTAATATTACAGAGTTATACATTCGTTTACTTCTTGAGCAGAGGTTAGGAAATAGATTATTACCTAAAGATATCCTTGTAATGACATTTACCAAAGATGCTACTCAAGAGATTATCGGTAGAGTGGAAGCTAAGATTAGAGATGTATTAGAGGATATTTCTGAAAGCAAAGAGGTCAAAGTTTCTATAAAAGGACGAGATACTCTGATTCAAAAAGGTGATGAGAATTATAAGCATCTAAAAAGATCATTACTTGAGATAGATGAGGCAGCTATATTTACTATCCATGGTTTTTGTAAAAAAGTCCTAAGTGAGCAGGCATTTGCTAGTGGTATCGAGATGGATGTCTCTATGGAGGTTGATACTTCAGATATTTTGCAAAAAGTAGTAGAGGATTTTTTTAGAAAGCATATCAATAAAAACAAAACAAACTTTGAATATTTGCAGGCTTATAAGCTACATACTCCAGAGAAGTTTTTGGATAAGCTAAGGAATATTGTTAGGTCTAGTTATGAACTATTAACAAAGCAAGCTATAAGCTTAGATGAATTTAAAATACTTAAAAAGCAACAGCTGGAATTATTTTTAAATAATCATGATATCGTAGATGACTTTTTATCTAAATTAGGAAAAGGCGAGCCACAGGGCAAGAGAGTTGATGAATACCATAGAGTTTTAGAATGGTTGAGATTAGATAATGAAGATCCATTTTCAGATAATATATCTATAATCACAAATGGTAATAAGACTAAAGGAGCTAAGGTAAAGCCTATATTTACTGGCGTAAAAAAATTAAGAGATCTACACGAAGAAATAAAGAAAGCAAATGCAGCCCAATTTATCAAACAAGCCTGCCTGCAAATCCGCCAAGATTTTTCAAAAGCCAAAGAGCAAAAAGGTGTTTTAGACTTTGATGATTTGATTACTAAACTTTGTCATAGTGTCAAAAAGTCACCAGATTTAGTCAAGACATTACAACATCAATATCCAGTTGCTCTTATCGATGAGTTTCAAGATACCGATGCTGAGCAGTATGAGATTTTGGATACTATTTACCCTTTGAAGAATAGTAGTCATTCCCACGAAGGTGGGAATCTTCTTACGAATGGATTAAATTTAAAAGATACCCGCCTACGCGAGTATGACAGTAGCTCTGATCAGAATGATAGCAGTCTTCTGCTCCTAGTGATAGGCGATCCAAAGCAGGCAATCTATGGTTTTAGAGGCGGAGATATCTTCACATATCTAAAGGCTAAAGATAGTTGCTCTAGTGACAATCAGTGGAGCATGGATACTAACTGGCGTTCAACTAGTGAGATGATAAAGGCTTACAATAGACTTTTTTATAAACAAGACTATCAGCCAGAAGAGGAGGGTCAAATTGGAGCTAATATCTTTAGTGATGGTATTGGTTATCAGCTTGTTAAAGCATCACCAAAGGCAAATGAGAAAGCAAAAGAGTTTGATGATAACCTTAAACCAATAAATTATTTCTATTATCAAGTGACTGAAAATGATAACAAAAGTGATGTTGATAATAATTTATCAGCATGGACTGCTAATGAGATTGTCAGGCTATTAAATTCGAAAAAAGTTGTAGAAAGTGATATCGCAATTTTGGTAGAGAATGGTAAGCAAGCAAAGGTTATTCAAAAAGCTCTACAAGCTAAAAAACTAAGCTCGGTATATCTAAGTCAGCGCGATAATGTCTATCATAGCCAAGAGGCTACGGAGATATTAGCTCTTATGGAAGGTATAAACGATCTTGAAAATAAATCTATGCTAAAAAGAGCGTTATCAACTAGTTTACTTGGTGGTAGAGCTGATAAATTTATTAGTTATATTGATGAAAATGATGTCTCAGCATGGGATGAAGAGATAGAAAAAGCAAAATCTCTAAGACAACAATGGCATAAATATGGTTTTATGGCATTTATTATGCAAATTATACATCAGAATTTCACTCAAAGATCGGATTCAAAAGAGCGTGTTATCACAAATATTCTCCATTTAGCTGAGCTTATAAAAGTAGCTGAGAATAAATATAAACACCCAAATCAGCTTATTAAATGGTATCGCCAACAGCTAAATAGTACAGCTACAAGTGAGGGCGAACTTAGATTAGAGAGTGATGATAATCTAATTAAGATAATTACAATTCACGGTTCAAAAGGGCTTGAGTACTCAGTTGTATTTATACCATTTGCAAGTTATGTAAGCTCAAAGAAATTTCAAGTTGGTGATTTCTCTAAATACTATGATAAAAATATTAAACAGACAGTCTATAAAATTGGTAAGGATGACAGTATAAAACCACAAATAGAAAATGAAGTTATAGAGGAATTAATGCGCCTATTTTATGTGGCTGTTACACGTGCAGAGCATAGATGTTATATTGGAGTTGCAAAATATAATAATAGCGAAAAATCACCATTAGCAAGATTTTTAGATTATCAAAAAGATGATGACTGGTTAGAGAAAATCCAAAATATAACAGTAAAACATGATAATCAAAGTTCGCTTATAGATGTAGCCACAAGTCATTGTTATGAAAGTGAGAATTTAATTACAAATGACCAATTTAACCATGATACTTTACAAAACCTCAAAGCGAATGATATTAATAAGTTAGCAAATGATAGTTGGGAGATGCTGTCTTTCTCAAAAATATCCAAGTCAAAAGTTCAAAATACTGCATTAGAAAAAGAAAATGATGAGTCTGAAGATGATAGTGCTCAAAAATCTCAGCAGGAATTAGAGTTTAGATTTACAGCTCCCAAAGGAGCAGATATTGGTAATATTTTGCATAATGTTTTAGAGCATACGGATTTTAGCCTAGGCAAGATAGATGATAATCTTTTACAAGAGCAAATGGATAGATATAAAGTAGTTGCTGCAGAAGATTTTGATAAGCTTAAAGTATGGTTAGAAGAGTGTTTAGTCGCGTCTATACCTTCTATAGAAACTGCAGATTTTAGTTCTAATGATATTCAATATGGTTTGTTTGATATCAAGGATAAAGGCTTTTGCTTAAAAGACATCTCTAATACAAAAACCTTAAAAGAAGCAGAGTTTTATTTTCCTATAACAAATGAAAAACTATATAAGAAAAATATTATAGAGATTTTAGCAGAATATCGTAATCAGATTATTGATTATGATGAGTTTTCTAGTCAAAAGATTTTTGGTATGCTTCATGGTTTTATTGATTTGATTTTTGAATATGATGGTAAATTTTATGTGGCAGATTATAAGTCAAATTATCTTGGGAGTACCCTAGAAGATTATAATCAAGCTACTATGAGTGAGAAAAATCAAAGTAGCTTTTATGATTTGCAGTATCTAATATATAGCGTTGCCTTGGATAAGTACCTGCGACAAAACATTGAAAATTATAATTATGAAAAGCATTTTGGTGGAGTATATTATTTCTATCTTAGAGGTATGAAAGATGGTTATGGGGTTTATCGAGCTAGACCAACTTTAGAGATTATTAACAAAATTGCTAATCTATTTAATGGGGATGATTATCATGTATAAAACTTTCCATCAAGCTTGTGAGCAATTAGCAGATATTAGAGCTATAGATTTTTTCTTTGCTAAAGAAGTGTTTGATTTGGCTAAAAATTTACCTAAAAGCTCAAAAAACAATTGTCATTCCGGACTTGATCCGGAATCTCTAAAATATAGTGAAAATGCATTTTTCCATATTTTGATAAAGCTTATGCATGTATATAGCCATGGTCATAGCTGTTTGAAGATAGCAGATATATCAAATAAAACTATTTTTGCTTCAGAGCAAAGCACTCAGAGCGATGCTAAAGTAGGCTTTAAAATGCCAAGTTTTGATGAAATTGTAAGTATTTTAGAGTCTTTAGATTATGATAAATTACCTATATATTTTGCTAAAGAGTATGATTCCTTATATATCAAAAGATTGTGGAATTATGAGGTTGAAATAGCTAACTTTATAAAATCTAGAACTATCCAAAATACTCAACAAGCCAACCATATTGAAGAAGTTGTAGATAAGCTATTTGAACCTGCTGATGAGATAGATTGGCAAAAACAGGCAGTTATCAAAAGTCTAAATTATAATTTTAGTATTATCTCAGGTGGACCTGGTACAGGTAAGACAACTACAGTCGCAAAGCTTTTGCTTGCCATACAAATGCTTAATCATAATCAGCAAAGAGTAGCTCTTTTAGCACCAACAGGTAAGGCTGCTCAGAGAATGACGGAATCCTTAAATAGTGTGTTAAGTAAAAGGGTAGACAATGATAGTTATTTAGGATTATCTAATCTAGAAGCTCAAACTATACATAGATTTTTAGGCTTAAGGCCAAACTCTACTTATGTTAAATATAACGAGCAGTCAAAAGCACCATACGATGTGATTATTGTTGATGAAGCTTCGATGCTTGATATGAATATCTTTATTAAGTTGATTAGAGCAGTAGCCGATAGTACCAAGCTAACTTTGATAGGTGATACTAATCAGTTACCATCAGTTGAGGCTGGTAGTCTTTTGGCAAACTTTACACATCATAGAGATGGCGATATTACGCCATATACAACATTACTTATCAAAAACTATCGTTCACAACAATATATAAATAATCTTGCAGCCTCAGTTCTAAAAGGTGATATTAATACTGATAATCATCAAAATGAGAATATTAATTTCCATAGCATAAGGAATTTAGATACTTATTTAAGAGATTATGCAAAGAGATATTCACAGCTTGAAAAGTGCAGTGACTACAAAGAGGCTCTTACCGAGCTAAATAAATTTAGAATACTTGTAGCTAATAAAAATTTAGAAATTGGTACAGATAAGTTAAATCAGAAAATTGAGAAATTTATGTCTAAACCTATAGATTCTAGCTATAAGGGTAAACCAATTATGATAATTCAAAATAGTTATTCATTGGGATTATTCAATGGAGATATAGGGATTATCTGGCCAGATGATACAGGTAAGCTTCGAGCATATTTTGATGGTAAAGATGCTAAGGCTTTTAGTTTAAATATGCTACCAAAATATGAAAGTGTCTATGTGATGACAATTCATAAGACGCAAGGTTCAGAGTTTGATGAAATCGTGATTGTTCTTCCAGCAGAAGATAATGAAGCGTTAAGTAAACAACTTTTGTATACAGCTATTACCAGAGCGAAACATCAATTAACGATTATTTCTGAACAAAGTAGCTTAAGAGATATTGCTCAGAAAGATATTATGAGAAATTCAAATATTGGTGAATTGGTTAGCTTGAGCATTCAATAACTTAGAAATCACTTATTCATTTGCCATATTATTCTAAGTCCATGAAGTAATAAATCTGAGATAATTACATCAAAGTATTGTTCTTTCTCAAATAAGTGAGCATACCCTCCAGTTGCGATTAGCACGGGAGGTTTATCTGAGAAATTCTCTTGAGAGATTCTACTAATTATCTCTTTTATGGCTCCTAATTGACCATATATAAGACCAGATTGAATTTGAGATATAGTTGTCTTACCTAAAGCAGAGCTAGGTTTTGATATAGTCACATTTGATAGTTTTGCAGTCTTTTGCGATAAGCTATCCATTGATAGATTAATTCCAGGTAGAATTGCACCACCTATATAAGATTTATTTTGCTTGATAGCGCATATAGTTGTTGCAGTACCAAAATCAACAATGATAATGTTCTTAGATGGAAAGTTAGATTTAGCTGCAACTGAGTTTGCAACACGATCTGCACCTAAATCTAGAGGGTTTTTGATATCAAGTTTTAATCCTGTTTTTATTCCAGGTTTTAGCTCAAGAGGTGTTATCCCTAAGTATTTTTTACAAGCAGAATTAACAGAATACTCTAAATGAGGAACAACAGATGAAAGTACAACTGCTTCAATATCTTCAATATCAAGCTTTTTCCTCTCAAAGAATGATAACAGAAATATGCCTAGCGTATCGGAGGTACACGGAGTAGTAGAAGGGTAGCGAAAGTTGTGCTTAATTTGATCACCTACAAATACTCCACCAAAAATATGTGAGTTACCAATATCTATGCATACTATCATTTATTATTCTCCGATTTTTAGGTCAACAAGCTTAGGTTTTATATTTTCTCTAGTAGGATCAATTTGCGCATAACTAATTATAAACAGCTGATCACCTATTTCACATCTTCTAGCAGCAGGGCCGTTTAGTGCGATAGTTTTACTATTTGGCTCGCCCTTGATTACATAAGTTTCAAGACGCTCACCGTTGTTTAAGTTTACTACTTGTACTTTCTCATTTTCAATAATATTTGCCTGTTTCATTATTTCACTATCGATAGTGATACTACCTACATAAAATAAATCTTTGCCAGTTACAGTAGCGTATGAGATTTTTGATTTTAAAACTGAAATTAACATGATGGTCCTGTCTCCTTTAGGAAGTTGTCAATTAAACGTACTTTACCAATATAAAGTGCCAAAAATATTCTGTTATTAAGTTTTTGAATGTATTCTGTTGTTGCACCACTAGAGTTAATCTTATTAGTTAGTTCTTCTAAGTCTGAGAAATTATCTTGTCTAAGTATTTCGTATACTTTATTAGCAATCTCTATGTCATTAGATGTTAGATTTTTATTTCTAGAGCTAAGAGGAAGCCCTGTTGCTTGTCTTTGTGTTGAGCAAACTATAACCTTTGTTTTGATAAAAAAATCTTTAACAAGTTGTTTTATTAGCATAACTTGTTGATAGTCTTTTTCGCCTAAGTAGAGATTATCAGGCTTAGTGATTTGTAATAGCTTTAGTACTACAGTTAGCATACCACTAAAATGTCCAGGTCTAGCTTTACCTTCTAGGATATTCGCAATTTCAAGCTCAGGTTGTATTCTCAATAGGTTACCATCGGGATAGATATCTTTTTCACTAGGGTTAAATAATATATCGACATCAAGAGATTCTAATATTTGTATATCTTGCTGTAGTTGGTTTGGATATGTTTGATAATCATTTGGATTATTAAATTGAGTTGGATTTACAAATATACTGACAATAGTAATTTCATTTTCTGATTTGGCTTTTTTGATTAGGCTTATATGACCACTATGTAACGCACCCATTGTTGGGACAAAGCCTATTTTTCGATCTTTAGTGAAACTTTCTCTTAGCAAATTAAATTGCTCAATATTTTTAGCAATAATCATAGCTATACTCCTTAGTTGGAAAAATATTAGCTTTCGTCTCTTTTACATACGTATTTATAGCTTCAGAAAATATCTCAGAAGCATTTATATATTTCTTGACAAATTTTGGTTGAAAGTCAGTATTCATACCCAGCATATCTTGGAGAACCAAAATCTGACCATCAGTATCACTACCAGCTCCAATACCTATTGTTGGGATATTCAAATTCTGTGTAATATTTTTAGCAATATTTATCGGTATACATTCTAGAACTATCCCAAAACATCCTGCTTGCTCAAGAAGCTTAGCTTCTTCAAGTAAATGCCTAGCAGCTTCTTCAGTTTTACCTTGAACTTTAAAACCACCAAAACTATTTATAAATTGAGGAGTCATACCAATATGACCCATGACTGGAACACCAGAATCTACGATATGTTTGATAATATCTAAATTTCCTGAACTACCTTCAAGCTTAACCGCATGAGCTCCTGATTGAATCAAAGCCGTAACAGCTTGCATAGTTGTTTCTAATGATTGGCGATAACTCATAAATGGCAAATCAGCGATGATGAATTTATCTGTAGCACCATTAGCTACCGCTTGAGTCATGAACTGTATATCAGCTAGAGTTGTATAGGTAGTATTTTTTTTACCCAGTAATACCATACCTCCACTATCTCCAACGAGTATACAATCTATATCTGTTGAGTTTATGATTTTAGCTAAAGTATAGTCATAGCAAGTTACCATCGAGATTTTTTCTCGATTCGATTTAGCTTTTTTGAAGCCTAAAACTGATTTCATTTCATCTTTTCTCCTTGTTTGAAAATTGATTAACAATGGCTCTAAAAACATCATAGAAATCATCATCAATTAAAGCATTAAGATCCTTTTGTAGTGTAAGGCTATCCCCTCTAGCTATCGGGCCTGATAGGGCATGATGATTGTGTTTGATATTTTTAAAAGTGGTTTCTAAAAATGGTGTTAGACAGTCTTGATTTATACCAAAGCGATTCTGCATTTCAGTATAGAATTTTTGCCAAATCAATGTACTAACATTGTTCGCTAAAACACACATTGCGTGATAATACGCTTTTTGACTTTTATCGATACAAAAATTAGCGTTAGGTAGCTTAGGTAAAAGCGCACTAAATGCGATATCTCTATCACAAGTTACAAATGCAATCGATTTGTACTCATCTAAAGAGTATAAGTTCTTATCGGGGAAGCTTTGTAAAGGATGTGCTGAATAAGCATTTTCGATATCCAAAAGACCAGAGAAGTGAATCACTATTAGCCTTTTTGATTTATTTGTGAGATATTTATCTACAAAACTTTGTATCTCAGAGTCTTTGATTAAGACTAAAACATGAGTTGCATTAGCTAATAATTTATCAAGCTGATCTAACGATTCATTTCGAGACCATTGTCTAAAATCTAGTTTTAAGCATTCAAAATAATAGCACATATGTGCTGCTACATTGCCGTTGCCGACAATGACATATCTAGGTACCTGTTGCATAAATCAAGTCCATTTTTTAATTAAACTAAAACTGTGATTATTGCCTTTTTAAAAGGTCAATATTGTTTACAAATCATAAGTACCGTTACAAAATCGTATACAGTCTTATTTTTGTAATGCAGATTTATAACATATTGCAAAAAATCATACAATCTTTTGATAGCATTATTATTATATTTACCTAAGTTAAATAAATAAGAAAGCTCACAAATCTAGAGCTCTTTCTCTTATGCAAAAGCTACTAAATTAGTATAAAATAATCACTATAAAAAATTATGATAAACTTTTCTTGTAATGACTCCGAGTGATTTTATCTCTATAGACTATAAAACTTTAACTAAAGCACAATTAAAATCATATATTGATGATCTTGCAGAGTATCTAGGTGAACAAAGCTATTTGTACCATACTATAGATAAGCCAGTTATTACTGACTCAGACTATGATAAGTTATTCCGATTATTACAAGATTTAGTTGATGATAATCCACAGCTTAAGCCATTAAACTCAGTATTAGATCGTGTTGGTGGAGAAATTTTAGCGGGATTTGAGACTATCAAGCATAAGAAGAAAATGACATCTCTGGCAAATGTTTTTAGCCTAGAGGAGTTGCGTGATTTTTATGACAAGATAGAGTATGACATTGAGCTTGAATGTGAACCTAAAATGGATGGCTTGGCTATTAGTATCTTTTATAAAAATGGTAAGTTTGATTATGCTGTTACGCGTGGTGATGGTATTCAGGGTGAAAAAGTCTCTGAAAATGTCAAAACCATCCGCAATGTCCCACTTAAACTAAATACTTTAAATCCTCCAGAGGAACTAGAAGTTCGTGGTGAGATTATCTTAGATAAGCAAAGTTTTCTATCTCTTAATGAGTATATGCAAACTCATGAGAATAAAACTTTTGCAAATCCGCGTAATGCAGCAGCTGGAAGTATTCGTATGCTTGACTCAAAAGTTGTAGCGAAGCGACCACTTAAGCTTTTTAGCTATGGTATAGGTTACTTCTCAAAAGACTTTGTACATCCTGAAACTCAATTTGAGCTTATGAATCTATTACAGAGTTTCGGCTTTACTATCAGTGATAATATGTTTTTGGCAAAAAACTTCTCAGAAGTTGAGGAGTACCACCATAAGATGAGTCATCAGCGTGCAGATTTAGCTTATGATATTGATGGTTTAGTTTTTAAGGTCAATAACATTAAACTACAAGATACTATTGGCTACACTGCTAGAGGACCTAAGTGGGCTATAGCATATAAGTTCCCAGCTGAAGAGGTTGAGTCAGAAGTGCTAAATGTAGAATTCCAAGTTGGCAGAACAGGAGCAATTACCCCAGTTGCAAGACTTAAGCCAGTTGCAGTTGGTGGTGTAATAGTTTCAAATGCAACTTTGCATAATATCAATGAAATCAAACGCAAAGATATCCGAGTCGGTGATAGAGTCATCGTACGTAGGGCAGGGGATGTAATTCCAGAAGTCGTCAAAAGCTTATCACAATACCGTAAGCCTGATGCACAGATGGTTGAGATGCCAACAAATTGTCCAGTTTGTGATTCAGCAATTGAGAATATCAACGATCAGGCTATATATCGTTGTACAGGAGGGTGGCATTGTCAGGCTCAAACTACTGAGCGCTTGAAGCACTTTGTCTCTCGTAAAGCAATGGATATTGATAAGCTTGGAGCTAAACTGATTGAGCAACTTGTTGCTGCAGATTTGATCAAGTATCCAGCTGATATTTATAAACTCAATTTTGAGCAATTGACAGGCTTAGAAAGAATGGGTGCTAAATCATCGCAAAATGTTTTAGACTCTATCACAAAAAGTAAAGAGCCAAGCTTAGCAAGATTTATTTTTGCAATAGGGATTAAAGATGTTGGTGAGGTGTCATCAGAAGCTTTAGCCAATCATTTTGGTAATTTAGAAAGCTTCCGTGAAGCTAAATTTGAGCAATTAATAGAGATTAATGATATTGGTGAAATTATTGCTAAAAATATTGTTTCATTCTGGCAAGATTCCCTAAATATACAAATTGTTGATGAATTACTAGGCAATTCTATTAATATCCAAAATCCAGAAAAAATTGAGCAAGCGCATAATGAGAGTTTTACAAATAAAACAATTGTGATTACAGGAACTTTTGAAAACTATAACCGTACAGAATTGACACAACTTCTTAAATCAATGGGTGCAAAAGTTACCTCAAGTGTCTCTAAAAAAACGGATATGGTTATTTGTGGTGATAATGCTGGAAGTAAGCTTACCAAAGCACAACAATTAGGTGTTGAAGTTATTTTAGAAGAAGGGTTAGCAGGTTTAATATAGATGATTATCTTAAAAGCTATTGAAGCTGATTTTGATCAAATGATAGAGGTATGGGAGAGTTCTGTTAGGGCAACTCATGGTTTTTTAGCAGAAGAAGATATAGTAAAGTTAAGAAGCTTAATAAGAAATGAGGTTTTCTATATAAATAGTATAGAAATATATGTTTTAAAAGATTTAGATAAGGTTATTGGTTTTGTTGGAACTTCTGATGTTACTATTCAAATGTTATTTATTTCTCCAAATTACTTTGGTAAAACAGTCGGGCGAATTTTACTTAAATATGCTTTAGAAAATAAAAAATGTACTAAAGTTGAGGTAAATGAACAAAATCCAAGAGCTCTAAAATTTTATCAAAAGCATGGTTTTCAGATAAAAGCGCGCTCAGAGCTTGATCATCAAGGAAATCCTTTTCCTATTCTCTTTATGGAGTTATAGCGAAGTGTTCAAGAAAGGAGATGTGATTTTTATAGTAGATAATGCAGAGAAGAATATTTCTAGTTTATCTACTGGATTTAGTGGCTATAGCTACTATCATTGTGCTTTATATATAGGCAATGGGGATATTATAGAAGCTATTCCTGTCGCGGGAGTTATACAAGCTAAATTATCTAAATACTCAAATAAAAAAACTCTAGTAGCTCGCGTATCTGAGAGTGAGGAATTTTTACAAGAAGTAGTTAATAATGCTAGTGAATTTATTGGCTTTGCTTATAATGATTTATTTTTACCGAATATAAAAGGCAAGCTCTATTGTTCAGAGTTAATTCATTTAGCTTTTAACAGTGTGTGTGGGGATAAATACTTTGCTCAGCATACCCTTAACTATATAGCACTTAACGATATTGAAGTATCGAAATATTGGATAGATTTTTATGGTGAGCATGGTTTAAAAGTCCCTCAAGGAGAACCTGGTTCACACCCTAATAATTTATCATTAGATAAAAAGTTTACTCATAGATTTTTTTTAGGTAGTATTTAATAACAGCGTAACTTTATATTTTGATATACGAGTTAGGTTGTGAGATACTTTTTATTGAATCACTTATAAAATAGCCTAAGGATTACTATGAAAATAAGAAAAGCGACATCTAAAGACTTCAAAGATATGCTATATATATGGAAAGAATGCATATCTACAACTTGTCAATTTCTTACAACAAGTGAGATAAATAAAGAAGTAGAAATTTTAGAAGAAAAATATTTAAATACACCAGAAACCAAGTGTTTTGTTCAAGTTGTAGATGATGAAAACGTCGGTTTTGCATGCATCAGAGATAAGGAGTTACTATTTTCTCCTGTACTACCAAGTTTTTTTGGTAAAGGTCTTGGTGAAGCAATGGTTAAGTACTTATTTGAGCATCATGATATAGATACTGCTTATGTCTATTGTTCTGATATGCACTCTCTAGCATTTTATACAGCATTAGGATTTATTATTGATGATAGAATAGATGATATTTTCTTTGATAATAGATATAAACTGAATAGACTAAAATTATCTATATCTCCAAAGGAAGGAGCTGAGAGAATTGCAGCTAAGAAGAAATCTTCTTAATCAAACAATAATAAAATCCGTCACCTTTATCTTCTGTTGGTAATATCTGATAACCATAATCAGTTTTATAATTTTCTAGAATTTTAATTTCTACAATCTCAGCATCTTGATGTTTTGATAGGAAATTCTTTATTTGTAATTGATTTTCTTGTTGTAATATTGAGCATGTAACATACAGCAGATAGCCATCAGTCAGTAGATTATTACACCATAGATTATCAAGTATTTGAGCTTGGAGTATTTGTATAGATTTTATATCCTGAGGCTTTCTTAATACTTTGATATCAGGATTTCTCTTAAGTGTGCCAAGAGCAGAACATGGGGCATCTAGGATGATTTTGTTATACTGTTCCGCTAGAGGTTGTGTCAGATCATGCTTGATTACATTTACATGATTATCTTTAGCTATTCTTGTTATATTTTCTTTAAGTAATTCTAAGCGTTTATCAATAATATCTATAGCTGTAATTTTAGCTTGTGGAGCTAATTCTAGGATATGAGTTGTTTTGCCACCAGGAGCAGCACAAGCATCCAGTATAATATCATTAGATTGTGTATTAATGATATGACCCATATACTGAGCAGATATATCCTGAACAGTAAAATAACCTTGTTGAAAAAGAGTATTATTTCTAACATCAATCGCTTTATCTAATTTGATGCAGTTCTTTAGCTCAGTTTTTGAATAGCTAATATTGTTTTTATCAAAATAATCAATAACATATTGAGGCTCTTTTGCTTCGTTCAGGCGAACAAACATATCTGCTTTTGAGTTTACAGCTTTAGCAATTTTTTGATAATCAATAGGGTATTGTTTTTTAAGCATATCATTAAGCCATGGCGCAAGATCATGGTTTTTATGCTCTGTATAATTCGGCGTAATATCCCCTAAATCACGAACTAGTTGTCTTAGTACGCCATTAACAAGTTTTTTTGCCCATAGTATCTTTAAATTTCTACAGGCTGCTACGGTTTCATTAATGCTAGCATAATGAGGTTGATTGATCTCAAAAATCTGTAGGATACCAAGCATTATTAGTATCTTAGCTTTTAGCTTAGTTTTTTCAGCTAAATATAAACTAGCTACATTCTCTAAAGAATAATAATTTCTAAAGAATTCATAACATAATAGTTTTACGAACGATTTATCTTTATCTGATAAATTATATTCAATAAGTTTATGTTCTATAGTTAACAGAGAGTATTTGTTATCAATGATATCTAAAATTGACTTAGCTGCAATAGCACGGGTATTCATTATTTGATATGTTTTGCTAAAATTTTGATAAGCTTAGGTTGGACTTTTTTATTACCTGCTACGATTAGACCAGATTCAAGATTGCTAGTACCATGAATATCAGTAACTATAGCACCAGCTTCTTTCATGATTATATATCCAGCTGCTAAATCCCATATTTTGACACTACCACAAGCCCATAATCCATCGATATAACCAGCCGCTAAGTAAGCCATGTCCATAGCTATACTTCCAGAATATCTATAGCCAGAAATCACTTGTTGAAGTTTGATAAGTTCAGCAACATAAGTATCTTTGAATATTCTACGTGAATATTTTAGAGATGCTGAAATCAAAGCCTTCTCCAAGTCTTGACTTTGTGCAACTCTAATTTTTTTGCCATTAAGTAGAGCGCCTTGTCCTTTATAAGCACAAAACATTAAATCTAAGAATGGATTATAAATAACACCTAAGACAATATCTCCATCTTTTTTAGCAGCTATTGAGATACAGCAGTGTGGTAAACCATGGACAAAGTTATTAGTACCATCAATAGGATCTATAATCCATGTGAAGCGGCTGTCTTTATTACCAAACTCACCACTTTCTTCAGTTATGAAATAGTCATTAAATCCAGATTTTTTGATATTATCGATGATAAAATTTTCTACGGCCACATCAATATTTGAGACTGTTGTATTATCAGACTTTTGAGAAATTTGTATAGTACTAGGATCATTTTGAGCTTGTAGAATAATTTTACCTGCTTTTCTAGCAATAGTTGTTACAGCATTAAGAATAGGTTTCATTGTTTGTGAAAATTATCAGATTATTATTTTTAGATATGATACATTATTTAGCTTCAAAATAGGATAGCTTTGGTCAAATAAGAGGCTATATTATACTAGTAATACCATAAGTGATTGCTATGCCGCCGAAAAATAACCATGCGAATAATATTAACGCTAATACTAAAGGTTTTATTCCAGCTTGGATAAATTTAGATACATGAGTTTCAAGTCCTAAAGCAGTCATCGCCATAGCTAATAAAAATTGGTCAGCTATTCTTATGTTACTAACAGTTGTTACTGGTAGTAAGTCTAAAGAGTTGAATCCTGCAACTATTATAAAACCAATAGCAAACCAAGGAATGATTTTCTTGATTGATCCTTTTTCAGGTTTTGAACCACTAATTCCACTCACAGTTGCCGCAGACTTAGCTATCCATATACCTATCACGATTAGCATAGGGGCTAACATCATCACACGAATCATTTTAACCGTTACGGCAACTTCTTCAGCATGAGCACTTACAGCACTACCAGCAGCTACTACTTGAGCTACTTCATGTATTGAACCACCTGCAAAAATACCGTACTGAGCATCAGTCATATGACCTAAAAGACCAGCTTTCATTAGGATAGGGTATAAGAACATTGCTGTAGTCCCGAATAATACAACTGTACCTACAGCCATAGCTGCTTTATATGGTTCTGATTTTAAAGTCCCTTCAGTAGCTAATACAGCAGCAGCACCACATACAGCACTGCCTGCAGCTACTAGAATTGAGCTATCTCTATCTAAACCAAATATCTTAGTACCTAGCGCAATACCTATAACCAAAGTTGAAACTAACATAATTATTGATACTGAAAGACCCGCTAGACCAACAGAAGCAATTAATTGAAAAGTTAGGTTAAAACCATAAAAGACTATTGCAAATCTAAGGATTTTTTTTGCACTAAATACAATACCTTCCTTCCATTTATGAATAATCTTACTTGCAGGTGTGTGAGTTAGGGCCATGCCTAGTACAATCCCTATAATTAGTGGGCTAATTCCAAGGTCTTCAATTGCAGGAATTTTCGCTATAAAATAAGCTATGCTAGCAAGAAATGCTACTAATAGCACGCCTAGGATCATTGGTTGAGTAAAATGTTTTTTCATGGTTCTCTATCGTTACTTTAAAAATAAGTTTTGTATAAATATACACTATCAGATTACCATTTTATAACTAAAAGTATTTATATCTTTTATTAGAAAAACTTATAGTTAATGCAGTTGCATTTAGGCATTTTTTTGTTCTTTTGAGAATAAAACAGCAAGGATTACAAGTATGAAAGATATTATATAAAAGATCACTACAGCATGCATTACACTAGTGAGTCCAAAATATTTGTTTATAAAGGCGCCTGTAGTTGTAGATAGAGCCGTACCTGTTGTACCAAATAAAAGAATTGTTGTAATAAGTGTTGGAGGAGCATTTTCCATTTGGAAAGTTCCATAAGCAAGTAAACCAGCATATATATAACAATTAAATAAACCAAATATTATAGCCGCTTTTATTACTGTGCTCATATCAGGGATATATAATATGCATGATAATGCTACCAATCCAACTAGCATAAATGTTGGTAGAATATATCTTAAAGGTACAAATCTTGTTATAAGTGGGCTTATAAACAATCCGACACATTGAGCTGTCCAGAAATATGAAAGAGGTTTGTTTGCATCAATCGTACCCCACCCTAATATTTCTTGGAAATAAGATTGAGCATAGCTAGTCATAGTTAATTGAGCTAGTAGAAACAAGAATGCAGCAAAAGCTATACAGTATAAACTTAAACTCCATGATGAAAAGCTTAGGTTTGTTTTAACATCGCTTTCAGTCTTATGTCTGTTTAGTATTGTGAAATCAGAAAAGATAACTAGAAGCAAAATTATAACAGCAGTTATTTGTAGTATTGAATAAATGGTATACCATTGAAAGTTTTGTGTGATCAGGTAGGCTGCAAAAATTGGAATCAGAGCTCCACCAAAACTAAAGAAGAAATCTGTAAAAATAACATTCATTGCTCTAATTTTATGATCGTTATAGATATGTACAATCATGTAGCTTGCTATTGCCATAAATAGTCCACCTGTTATACCTACACAAGTTAGCAACACCTTAAGAGTAAACATTGATGGAGTAATAGCAGTAACTAGTGATGAAACTACACCAATAGCCACAGCTGCTATTAATAATAGTTTTATTGAGAATCTATTCATCAAAATACCAATAATCAATATAGCAAACCACATTGCTACGTTGATAAATGTGAATGCAAAGCCAATATTACTATTATTAAAATATTCAGATAGGGGTTTCATGACAGCCCCTGTTACTAGAACGACATTGGCAGTATAAAAGTAACAAAGGTAACATATAAAAGTTATTAGTAGTTTATTCTTGAATGATGATGAATTATTTATTCCACTTTCCATGTTGATTTTATATTGTGAAGATATAGAATGGTTATTTTTGCACAAGTGGTTGCTTTTAGCAAGATAGGAGTCTTGTTAATTGATAGCAGACTTTATTTAAAAGTAATTAAGAATATGTATACAAAAATAATATGGCAAGATGACACTCCAAAATCAGAATTGTTTGATGATTTTTATTTCTCTAGTACATCAGGCATTGGTGAAAGTACATATAACTATTTAGAGCATAATCATCTAGAGAATAGATTTAAGAATTTAATGAATCATCAAGTCTTTAGAATCTGTGAAACAGGTTTTGGTAGTGGATTAAATTTTATTCTAACTATGAATCTTTGGGAAAGCTTAGCTCCCAATAATGCTAAATTAGAATATATCTCATTTGAGAAACATCCTATTTCACCATGTGATTTAAAAGAGATATTTATAGCACTAAATGGTATAGCAGGGCATGAAAAACTTTTGAGTACTTATGACCCCAAACCTGGGTTAAATATACTTAAATTTAATAATATAATTCTAAAATTGATTATTGATGACGCAAAATACATTGGTACTTATGATTTAGATACAATAGATGCCTGGTTTCTTGATGGATTTTCACCTGCAAAAAATAGTAGTATTTGGGATGAATCATTTTTTGTAGATATGGCAAAAGTCTCTAAAAAACAAACTAGCTTTGCAACTTTTACATCAGCATCAAAAATTAGAAAATTACTTCAGAAATATGGTTTTGAAGTTAAGAAAGATACAGGGTTCGGTAAAAAGAGGGAAATGATGTATGGTACTTTTATTGCTTAGCTAATTCTTTTATATGCTTGACAGCATCAAAAGTACTAAAGTTATACTCGGCGATTTTATTAACATAAAAAGGATCATTTCTGATAAATTTTTTAATTTCCTCAATACTGCCTTTAGCTAGTATAACACCTCCAGTCTTATCTGATTTGGGTCCTGAAGCTAGAAGGATGCCTTTGTCATATCCAATATCTAAAAACTCTCTATGTTGAGGCCTAATATTTGCTACCTGATCTTCATTAACGATATATTTCAAATCTATAATATGGATTTGCATGATATTTTCCTTATAAATAAAAAAAGCCACAAATGTGGCTTTATGATAATATGAAATCAGAGACTTCTAAATTAAACTTTTTTGAAAATGACTGATCCATTTGTACCACCGAACCCAAAAGAGTTATTAAGTACATAATCAATCTTCATTTTCTTAGCAGCATTAGCAGCATAATCTAAATTACAACCATCGTCTAGGTCCTGAAGGTTAATTGTAGGAGGAGCTACTTGATCTTTTATCGATAGTACACTGAATATTGATTCAATTGCACCAGCAGCACCTAACAAGTGTCCAGTCATAGACTTCGTAGAGCTCATTACAAGATCTTTTCTATACTGGCCAATTATTTTTTCTGCAACTTGAGATTCTTGTACGTCGCCTAGAGGAGTAGAGGTGCCATGAGCATTTACATAGTCAATAGCATCAGGATCATTTTCAAGACCAGCATCTGCCAAAGCGTTTTGTATACATCTCTCTTGTCCTGGAGCATATGGCATAGTCATGTGATAGCCATCAGCAGACATACCAAAGCCAAGTACTTCAGCATATATCTTAGCTCCACGTGCTTTAGCCTTTTCATACTCTTCGAGTACAACAACACCAGCACCATCACCTAGAACAAAACCATCTCTATCTCTATCCCAAGGTCTAGAAGCACCTTGAGGATCATCATTACGAGTTGATAATGCTCTAGCTGCAGCGAATCCACCCATGCCTATAGCGTTACTAGCCTTCTCAGAACCACCAGCAAGCATAGCATCTGCATCACCGCTAGCAATTAATCTTGCAGCCATACCGATGTTGTGAGTACCAGTTGTACAAGCTGTAACTATAGGAACATTAGGTCCACGTAAACCATGGTTTATTGAAATAATACCAGATAGCATATTAACAATAGACGATGGAATACAGAATGGTGATATTTTAGAAGGTCCTTTTGTATCTATTATAGATTTAGTAGTCTCTAATGTTTCGATACCACCAATACCAGAACTGACACAAACACCAAACTTATATGAATCTTCTTCAGATACCTTATCAATACCAGCATCTTTTAAAGCTTCATTAGCAGCAGCAATACCATAGTAGCAGAAAGGATCTACTCTTTTGGCATCTTTCTTGCCTACAAGTGCATTTACATCAAAGTTCTTAATCCTTGCTGCAAACCTAACTTTAAATTCGCTAATATCTGGAGCAGGTGTATCGAAACCAGTTAATGTTTCTACACCACTCTTACCAGCCAAAATATTAGCCCAAGTTGTAGGGACATCATTTCCTAAAGGTGTTACCATACCAAGGCCAGTAACAACTACTCTACGATTAGATTTCATAATTTAAATTAACCTGTTTATATTCATTTAGAAAAAAGTACGAATATATCGTACGGACTTGGAGATTAATTTTGATTAGTTTACTTTAGAATCGATATAATCGTAAACATCTTTAACAGTTCTGATTTTCTCAGCATCTTCATCTGGAATTTCAGTATCGAATTCTTCTTCTAGAGCCATTACAAGTTCAACTGTATCTAAAGAGTCAGCACCTAAGTCATCGATGAAAGAAGCTTCTGGTTTAAGATCTTCTTCTTTAACACCTAGTTGCTCAACGATAATAGAGTTTACTTTAGCATATACTTCATTTGCGCTCATGTTTTTTTCCTTCTTATTTTTGTTTTGAAAAAATTAAAATTACTATTCAAATCCAATGATATTATTTTTTAATCAGTTTTGCAATAACTTTGCAAAATTTAAGCCATATACATTCCACCATTTACGTGGATAGTTTGTCCTGTTATGTATTTTGCATCATCAGAAGCTAAGAAAGCAACAGTTGTTGCGATATCTTTTGGTTCACCCATTTGACCTGATGGTATTTTAGTTGAAATGAATGATTTTTGTTCATCTGTTAGCTTATCTGTCATATCAGTTGCGATAAAGCCAGGGGCAACAACGTTTACTGTGATATTGCGTGTAGCAACTTCATAAGCTAATGACTTTGAAAAACCAATAACACCTGCTTTAGCAGCACAATAGTTTGTTTGTCCAGGGTTACCAGCTGAGCCTACTACAGAGCCAATTGAGATGATTCTACCCCATCTTTTTTTCATCATGCCTCGGACGCATTCTTTTGACATGCGGAAAATTGAGCTTAAATTTGTGTTGATTACTGCTTCCCACTCATCCTCTGACATTCTCATCATTAGATTATCTCTAGTTATACCTGCATTATTAACTAGTATGTCTATAACTAGTTTTTCAGCTTTTACTTCAGCAAAGAAGTTTTTGATGCTCTCAATATCAGAGATATTTAAAACTAGGCCTCTAGCTTGAAAACCCTTGCTTTTCATTTCATTTTCAAACTTTTCTGCAGAGCCTTGGCTAGTGGCTGTGCCTATTACCATAGCTCCTCTAGTCGCTAGTGCTTGAGCAACTTCAAAACCAATACCTCTACTAGCCCCTGTAACTAGAGCAATCTTACCATTTAAAGACATTGTTAATCTCCTTTTAAATATTTTCTAAACTATCAACATTATTAGTGTCTTTGATAGTTAATGACTTATCGATTCTTTTTATTAGCCCTGACAAGACTTTATTAGGTCCGCATTCAATAACTTCAGTAACACCAAGTTTAACTAACTCTTCTATTGATTGAGTCCAAAGTACAGGCTTGTAGAGTTGTTTAATAACGGCTGATTTTATCTCTGTTGGAGTTGCATGTGATGTTGCATCATAGTTTTGTACTATAGCAGTAGTGGGTTCTTTAAATTCTACATTATCAAGCTCTGACTCAAACTTATCAGCAGCATTTTTCATAAGTGAGCAGTGTGATGGTACGCTTACAGCAAGAATTTGTGCTCTTTTAGCACCTTTTTCTTTTGCAATTATATTCGCTTTTTCAACAGCAGCTTTTTCACCAGATATTACGACCTGACCAGTTGAGTTGAAATTAGCTGCTTCAACAACTCCAGCATCAGCAGCTTCTTCACAGCTACTTATAACATCTTCATTTGACAGCCCTAGGACTGCACTCATCGCACATTCTTTATCAGTTACTGCATTTTGCATTAGTTTTCCGCGAGTTGATACTAGCTGCAGGGCATCTTTATATGAGATGCATTCAGCTGCTAGAAGGGCAGTGTACTCTCCTAGGCTGTGTCCAGCAAAATATTCCACTTTGAGTTCTGGATTTTGCTCTTTCAGCACTTTGTATATAGCATAACTTGTAGCTAGTAATGCTGGCTGAGTAAACTCAGTTTTGTTTAGTGTTGGCTCATCATTTTGGATGATATTCCATAGATCGTAGCCTAAATGTGTTTTAGCTTCGTCAATAATGCTTCTGAACGTTTCAAATTTTTCATAATAATCTTGAAGCATCCCTAGTTTTTGTGAGCCTTGACCTGGGAAAACCACAGCTATTTTTGACATAATAATTCTCCTTTATGATATTGAAGTAACTTTCAAAAAAAGATTAAATTTTTGCAATAAATCCACCCCAGACAAATCCAGCTCCAAATGCTTCTGAGATGATTGTCTCGCCAGGTTTAATTTGGTTTGTTCTGACTGCATGGTCTAGTGCTAAAGGTATTGAGGCTGCCGATGTATTACCATGATCTTGAAGTGTTGTAACCACTTTTGACATAGGCATATCTATTTTCTTAGCAGTTGAATTTAATATTCTATAGTTTGCTTGATGTGGTACTAACCAGTCGATTTCATTAGACTGTATCCCTGCTTCTTTAATTAAATCATCAGCAAGAGATGAAAGTCTTGAAACAGCAAATTTAAAAACTTTATTTCCTTCCATGATTAAGTATGGATCTATGTTTATTGCTTCTCCCCTGGATGTTGGAAGGTTGTTAGGCACATTTAGCATATCTAGACATGAACCATCAGTATAAAGTAAAGATGATAAAATCTTCTTCTCATGACTGGTTGAGATAACAACAGCACCAGCACCATCACCAAAAAGTACACAGGTAGAGCGGTCACTCCAGTCAAGAACTCGAGTCATTTTCTCAGCGCCAATTACTAGGATGTTTTTTGATGTTCCTGTTTCTACATATTGTTTTGCTATGTCAAGAGCGTATACAAACCCGCTGCAAGCTGCAGATATATCGAAACATCTAACGTTAAAATGATCAATCTTTAAGTTTTGGTGTACCATTGATGCTGTCGATGGCATAATAAAATCTGGTGTGCTCGTTGCTACTATTATCATATCGATGTCATTAGCATTAATCTCAGCAGACTCTAAAGCTTTTTCAGCAGCTTTAGTTGCCATGAAACTTGTAGTTTCTTTTTCATTTGCACAATGGCGTCTCTCTATACCAACTCTTTGTTTAATCCATTCGTCCGAAGTATCAACAAATTTACTTATATCTTCATTGGTTAAGATTTTTTCAGGTAAGTAACTTCCTGTACCAAGTATTTGCGAAAACATTATATACTCATACCTATTTAGTTAGATTAGTAACAAAAACTATTATTGTAAGCAATCCAAAGAAAGCCTACTATCTTGAAATATTGTATCATGATTGAATGTGATTAAAGAACTTTTTCTAATGATTCTTGAATTGTTTTTGGTATATTGTGTTTGATTTCTTTGATTGCTTCATAAATGGCAGTTTCAAATGCATTAGCACTTGCACTACCATGACTTTTAACGACAATACCCGTTAAACCTAATAATGATGCGCCATTAAAACTATCTAGGTTCATTCCTTTTTTCATCTTTTTGAATAAAGGTAGAGACATGATTACAGGTATTTTCATAAGTAGCGATGTTTCTGTAATCGATTTTTTAATTAATGATTCTATAAGTCTTAAGCTACCTTCCATTGTTTTAAGGGAAACATTGCCGACAAAGCCATCACATACAATTACATCTGTACTATCATCAAAAATATGTTTTCCTTCAATATATCCTTGATAATTGATAAAATCACAACTCTGTAAAAGTTTTGAAGCATTTTTGATGTTATCTAAGCCTTTCATCTCTTCTTCACCAATATTTAGCAGAGATACTCTGGGCTCAGCTAAGCCTTTTGAGCTGGCAGCAAGTATTGAGCCCATGATTGCGAATTGGAAAAGCTGTTCAGAAGAGCAAACCACGTTCGCACCCAAGTCTAACATATAAGTTTTGCTGAGCTGTTTGGTCTCTCTATTAAATGCTGGAAGTGCATATACTATAGCAGGGCGATCTACACCGTTCACAGTTTTTAAGACAAATTTGGAGGTTGCCATTAATGCGCCTGTATTACCAGCACTCACACATGCATCCACTGTACCATCTTTAACAAGGTTTATTGCTACACGCATTGAAGAATCTTTTTTCTTTCTTACTGCAATTGATGGAGACTCATCCATACCGACAGTTTCGCTAGCATGATGAATGGCAATTCTTTGTAAAACTGGCAGTTTTATTTTTTTGACTTTTGAATATCTGTCTAAAGCTCTTTTCACCTTGTGGTGGTCTCCGACTAATACTATTTGTAAGTTAGAGTCTTTCTTAACTGCTTCAAGAGCTGCTGGGATAGTGGTGTTTAGACCATTATCTCCACCCATTGCATCTATAGATATTTTGTAACCCATAATAAATAAAACTTCCTATGTCGCTAATTGATATATTTCTAAATACTCACTAACCAAGGCATAAGTAATAGTGTGAGATGATTCTAAAGGTTGACTGGAATGATATTAGTCTTCAGATTTTGTATCTACTACTTTTTTACCTTTATAAAAGCCATTTGGCGAAACATGATGTCTTAAGTGCAGTTCACCTGTAGACTTATCAGTAGATAGAGTTTGAGTTGTTAAAGAATCGTGAGACCTTCTCATGTCTCTTTTTGATCTGCTCTTTTTGTTTTGTTGTACAGCCATTTTTAGATAACCTCTTTTATTTAATTTTAAATTCTAAATTCTGTGTTACTTAAGCTTTTTGAGAACCTCAAAAGGATTCACTTTTTCTTCGGTAACAATTTCTTGCTCGCTATAGTATGAATGTTTTTTTGTCTTTTTACAAGAGCTAGAGTCTTTTTTTGGCGCCATGGGTAGTTCTAAAAGTATTTCTTCTTTGATAATATCTTGTAAATCTATTATTGCGCTTTCACAGATGAACGGTTCATGTAGGCTGTCTTGTACGAGCCTATCATCCTCAGTGATTATTATGCTGTTTGACACAGAGATAGGGTAGTTAAATTGCTCGAGTGATTCTTGGCAAATTAGTTTAAGTGAACCGTCTATGTGATATTTAATGCACGCATGATTTTTTTCTTCAAAAAAAGAGAATGAGCAGTTAAATATGTGTGTTGTATTAGCTATAAGTTTAGAAATGTTGTTTAAATTTTCTACAGCAATATTGATATTTTCTAAGTCTCTTTTTTGCTTTGCATATATGCCATAATTTACCTGGCTATGTTTGCCTTTCATACATTATATTTTCATTGTCGTATTGTTATACTATTCTATATACATTTCTTGTTTTATGAAAGTCTCTACTGTATCATCTTACTAGTTATATTTTTTTAAATTGACAATACAGTAAAAGGATCAAGTAATAATGTCTTTATCTATCCCTAGAGAATTTTCAAATGCTATAAGATTTCTATCTATCGATGCAACACTTAAAGCCAAGTCAGGACATCCTGGTATGCCAATGGGTATGGCGGATATCGCTACAGTTTTGTGGACCAAGTTTCTTAAACACAATCCTCAAAATCCAAGCTGGACGAATCGTGATAGATTTGTACTTTCAAATGGTCATGGTTCTATGCTTTTATATTCTTTACTGCATCTTAGTGGTTATGATTTAAGTATTGATGATATTAAAAATTTTAGGCAACTTCATTCTAAAACTCCAGGTCATCCTGAATATGGTTATGCGCCAGGTGTAGAGACTACAACTGGACCATTGGGTCAAGGTGTGGCCAATGCTGTTGGTATGGCACTAGGTGAAAAACTATTGTCAGATAGATACAATACATCTGACTTGAAAGTAATAGATCATCACACCTATGTATTTTTAGGCGATGGGTGTCTAATGGAAGGAGTATCTCATGAAGCGTGTTCGTTAGCTGGTACCTTAGGTCTAAATAAATTAATAGCATTTTGGGATGATAATAGTATTTCTATAGATGGGGATACAAAAGGTTGGTTTACTGATAATACAGTTGAGAGATTCAAAGCCTACGGCTGGAATGTGATTGAGGATGTAGATGGTCATAATTTCGAAGCTATCGAAAAAGCTATAGTTAAAGCACAATCTGAACAAAGTAAGCCAACTTTGGTTTGCTGTAAAACGGTTATTGGGTTTGGCTCTCCAGAAAAGGCTGGTACCGCTTCTGTACACGGCTCACCTTTGAGTGAGCAAGAAAGAACCTCTGCTGCAAAAGAGCTTGATTGGAATTATGCTCCTTTTGAAATTCCTAATGATGTATACAAATTCTGGGATGCTAAAGAAAAAGGTCAAGCTTTAGAGACAAATTGGCAGAAACAATTGGATTTATATAAGAGTAATCCTAAGTTTGAAGAATTTAATAGAGTATTGAAAAAACAGTTGCCTGCAAATCTTGAGCAAGAAGTTAATCAATATATTACTTCACAATTAGCGAATCCTGTAAAAGTGGCTACGCGTAAAGCATCTCAGATGGCTTTAGAGGTGTTGTGTAATAATATGCCAGAAATGTTTGGCGGTTCAGCAGATTTAACAGGATCAAATAACACTAATTGGAGTGGATCAATTTGGCTGAACAATACCGATAAAGGAGCTAACTATCTTTCTTATGGGGTGAGAGAGTTTGGTATGGCTGCTATTATGAACGGTCTAAGTTTATACGGTGGTTTAAAGCCATACGGAGGTACATTCTTAGTATTTAGTGATTATTCTAGAAATGCTATTAGAATGTCTGCTCTTATGAAACAGCCTGTTGTGCATGTGATGTCACATGATTCAATTGGGTTAGGGGAAGATGGTCCTACTCATCAACCTATTGAGCACGTTCCTAGTTTAAGATTGATACCAAACTTAAATGTTTGGAGACCAGCAGATACCATTGAAACAATGGTTGCTTGGAATGAAGCGGTTAAGTCTAATGAGACTCCAAGTGTTATGGTACTAACGCGTCAAGGTTTAGAGCCTGTGGTTCAGACGAAAGAACAAGTTTCTAATATTGTGAAAGGCGGATATTTAGTCAGAAATAATAACGATGCTAGACTAACTATTGTAGCTACTGGCTCAGAAGTCGAGTTAGCTATTAAAGTAGCAAAAAAATATGAAGACAAAGGGGTGGAGGTTAATGTTGCTTCTATTCCATGTGTCGACGTTTTCGATACTCAAACTCAAGAGTATAAAAAATCAGTAATAAGAGATGATATTCCAGCGATTTTTGTTGAGATGGCTCAGCCTGATGGATGGTATAAGTATATGCCTAAAGCTGGTGGTGAAGTAAAAGGGATTTATAGTTTCGGTGAGTCCGCGCCAGCTGAGGATTTATTTAAGCATTTCGGTTTTACTGTAGAAAATATCAGCAACATAGTTGCTAAATATGTGTAATAAACTTTCGAAAGATAATATCTTAAGGAGATTAAAATGAGAGTTGCAATTAATGGTTTCGGTAGAATTGGTCGTTTAGCTTTTCGTCAAATGTTTGACAAGGCTGGTATAGAGATTGTTGCGATCAATGATTTAACAAATCCAAAAATGTTAGCACATTTATTAAAATATGATTCCGCTCAAGGTAGATTTTCAAAAGCAGCTGTTACAACTGCAAAAGATGATGCTATTGTTGTAGATGGTAAAGAAATTAAAATATATGCTGAAAAAGATGCAGCTAATTTGCCTTGGGGTGAATTGAAAGTAGACCTAGTATTAGAATGTACAGGTTTTTATGTATCAAAAGCAAAATCACAAGCTCATATTGATGCTGGTGCTAAAAAAGTAGTTATTTCAGCTCCTGCTGGTAATGATTTGCCAACAGTAGTTTTTGGTGTTAACCATGATATATTAACTGCAGATGAGAAAATTATCTCAGCTGCTTCTTGTACAACTAACTGTTTAGCACCTATGGCTAAAGGTCTTCATGATTTGGCAACAATTGAAAGTGGATTTATGACAACTATTCATGCTTACACTGGTGACCAAAATACTTTAGACGCGCCTCATGCTAAAAATGATTTCCGTCGTGCAAGAGCTGCAGCTGTAAATATTGTACCTAACTCAACTGGTGCTGCTAAAGCTATTGGTTTGGTAATTCCTGAACTTGCAGGTAAGCTAGATGGAGCTGCTCAGCGTGTTCCTGTTCCTACTGGGTCATTAACAGAACTAGTTGCTGTAGTGTCTAAGAGTGTAACAGCTGAAGATGTAAATGCTGCTATGAAAGCCGCTGCTAATGAATCTTTTGGTTATACAGAAGAAGAGTTGGTATCTAGTGATATCGTAGGAATTTCTGAAGGATCATTATTTGATGCAACTCAAACTAAAGTTACTTCACTTGGAGATAAGTCTCTAGTTAAAGTTGTATCTTGGTATGATAATGAAATGTCATATACAAATCAAATGGTAAGAGTAGTAGAGTACTTTGGAGCTCTGTAAACACTTATAGGTGGTATAAATGAGTTTTCTAACATTAAAAGATGTTGATCTTAAGAATAAGAAAGTCTTAGTTCGTGTTGACTTTAATGTGCCTGTCAAAGATGGCAAGGTTACAAGCAAAGTCAGAATAGAGGCAGCTACTCCAACTATTCAGTATATTTTAGATCAAGGTGGAGCAGTGATTTTAATGTCACATCTTGGTCGCCCTACAGAAGGCGAGTATGACTCTCAGTTTTCACTTGAACCTGTTGCTGAAGCATTATCCCAAATCATCAAAAAACCAGTTAGATTTGCTAAAGATTGGCTAAATGGTGTTGATGCTAAAGCTGGTGAAATTGTTATGTGTGATAATGTACGTTTCAATAAAGGTGAGAAAAAGTCTGACGATGAGCTATCAAAAAAAATAGCAAGTCTTGGTGATGTGTTTGTTATGGATGCATTTGCTACAGCTCATAGAGCTCAAGCATCGACTTATGGAGTAGCTAAGTATGTGCCTGTAGCGTGTGCCGGTCTACTTTTGGCTAATGAAATCAAAGCACTAGAAAAAGCTTTGAAGGCTCCTAAGAAACCAATGGCTGCTATAGTTGGTGGATCTAAAGTTTCAACAAAGTTATCTGTTTTACACAATCTTCTTGATAAGGTTGAGATTCTTATTGTTGGTGGAGGTATTGCAAACACTTTCATAAAAGCTGAAGGATTTAATATTGGTAATTCACTATATGAAGAAGATCTAGTTGGTGAAGCTAAAGATATCTTGGCAAAAGCGAAAGAGTTTGGTGTAAACATACCTGTACCGGTAGATGTAAGAGTTGCCAAAGAGTTTAGCGAAAATGCTGTTGCAGTAGTTAAAGATGTTGCTGATGTTGCTGATGATGAAATGATACTAGATATAGGTCCAAAGTCTGAAAGAAATATTGCAGAGCTTTTAAAATCTGCTAACACTATTCTATGGAATGGTCCTGTAGGAGTATTTGAATTTGATAATTTTGCAGAAGGTACAAAAGCTCTATCATTAGCGATAGCTGAATCAGATGCTTTCTCTGTTGCAGGCGGTGGTGATACTATTGCAGCGATTGAGAAATTTGATATTAAAGAAAAAGTGTCTTATATATCAACTGCTGGTGGAGCATTTTTAGAGTTTCTTGAAGGTAAGAAACTACCTGCTGTAGAAATATTGAAAGAGAAAGCAACTATATAACTGTAGGTTATTTATATGAGAAGAACGAAAATTTTAGCTACGCTTGGTCCTGCTAGTGAATCTAGAGAAGCGTTGACAGAGATGATTAAAGCAGGTGTTAATGCGGTAAGATGTAATTTTTCGCATGGATCTGCTGAAGATCATCGTAAAAGAGTTGATCTGATACGTCAAATTGCAAAAGAACAAGATACTTATGTCGGTATTTTAGCGGACTTACAAGGTCCAAAAATAAGACTATCGAAGTTCAAGAATGGTTCTGTGATAATCAAGAAAGGTCAAAAATTCACACTTGATGCAGATCTTGGTATCGAAGATGGTGATGAAAATACAGTTGGTATTGACTATAAAGAGCTCATTCAAGATGTTAAGAAGGGCGATATACTATTGGTGGATGATGGTAAAATTGTTCTAGAAGTTGATTCTGTTAAAGGTAACAAAGCTGTAACAAAAGTTGTTATCGGTGGTAAAGTTTCTAATAACAAAGGGATCAACAAAAAAGGCGGTGGACTTACTGCACCAGCTTTAACAGATAAAGATAAGCAAGATATCAAAGTAGCAGCTATGCTTCAGGTGGATTTCTTAGCTGTTTCATTTGTTAGAGATGGCAAAGATATGGAATATGCTCGCCAGCTTGTTAATGAGGCTGGTTGGAAGCCTGCAATGGTTGCTAAAATCGAGCGAGCAGAAGCCGTATTAGAAGATAACCTCAAAGGCATTGTTGACGCTTCTGATCTTGTGATGGTGGCTCGTGGTGATTTAGCTGTTGAAATCGGCGATGAAAATGTCCCTACTGTACAGAAATTAATTATTAGTACAGCCAGAAGAAATGAGAAGGGTTCTATCACAGCTACTCAAATGATGGAGTCAATGATTGAGAATTCATCTCCTACTCGTGCTGAAGCATCTGATGTAGCAAATGCTGTATTTGATGGTACTGATGCAGTGATGTTATCAGCTGAAACAGCTGTTGGTAAGTATCCTGTTGAAACTATTTCTGCAATGTCAAGAATTTGTGAGTCTGCAGAAAGAAGTAAGTATACGCATATTACTAAAAAGCAAAAAATTGCTGATTGTGATAGAGTGGATCATGCTGTATCAGTCGCTGCTGTTAAAATAGCCAATGACATTGGAGCAAAAGGTTTAATTGTATTGACAGAGGGTGGGAATACTTCACGCTGGATGTCACGTATAAATTCTGATTTATCTATTTATGCACTATCACGTAATGCTACAACATTAGGAGCAATGACATTGTTTAGAGGAGTTGTTCCTCTATATTTTGACTCTACTAGAATGTCTAAGCTGTATGTCAATAGATCTGCTTCTATGGAGTTGGAAAGCAGAGGCTTGGCCAAGGATGGTGACATTCTTGTTTTAACAAGTGGTGATAGTATGGGTGTACATGGAAGCACAAATAAAATTAAAGTAATAATTGCAGGTCAAGTAAGATAAGGAGATAAACATGGCTTTAGTTTCATTGCGTCAACTATTGGATCATGCTGCAGAGCATGGATATGGGTTGCCAGCATTTAATGTAAATAATCTTGAGCAAGTAAGAGCTGTTATGGAAGCTGCTGATAGAGTTAACTCACCAGTTATTCTACAAGGTTCTGCGGGTGCAAGAAAGTATGCAGGAGCTCCATTTATAAGACACTTAGTTCTTGCAGCGATTGAAGAGTATCCTCATATTCCAGTTTGTATGCACCAAGATCATGGTACATCTCCATCTGTTTGCCAAAGATCTATTCAATTAGGTTTTTCATCTGTAATGATGGATGGCTCATTAAAATCAGATGGTAAAACTCCTTCTGATTATGAGTATAATGTTAATGTTACAAAAACTGTTTCTGATATGGCTCACGCTTGTGGTGTATCAGTTGAAGGTGAGCTTGGATGTCTTGGTTCATTAGAAACTGGACAAGCAGGAGAAGAAGATGGTGTTGGTGCTGAGGGTACTTTGTCTATGGATCAAATGCTTACAGATCCAGAAGAAGCTGCTGATTTCGTTAAGAAAACAAAAGTTGAT
Source organism: Francisella salimarina (assembly GCF_007923265.1). NCBI lineage: Bacteria > Pseudomonadati > Pseudomonadota > Gammaproteobacteria > Thiotrichales > Francisellaceae > Francisella > Francisella salimarina. The sequence goes on along the minus strand of NZ_VOJA01000001.1, from coordinate 25,606 downwards.
GCTTTAGCAATTGCTATAGGTACTTCTCACGGTGCTTATAAGTTCACTAAGCCACCTACAGGTGATGTACTATCTATTAAGAGAGTAAAAGAAATTCATGCAAGAATTCCTGATACTCACTTAGTAATGCATGGATCATCTTCAGTACCTCAAGATTGGTTAGAAGTAATCAACACTTATGGTGGTGCTATGGGTGAGACTTATGGCGTGCCAGTAGAGGAAATCGTTGAAGCAATTAAGTATGGTGTGCGTAAGGTAAATATTGATACTGATTTACGTATGGCTGCTACTGGAGCGATTAGAAGATTTATGGCAGAAAATCCTGCTGAATTCGATCCACGTAAATATAATGCAGTAGCAAAAGCAGCAATGTCAGAAATCTGTCAAGCTAGATATGAAGCATTTGGTAGTGCTGGTATGGCTAGTAAAATTAAGCCAATTTCACTTGAAACAATGTTCCAACGTTATGAAAGTGGTGAACTTGATCCAATCGTGAAATAATATTTCTTTCTAATTTTTCTATATTTTCAGCAAGAATTTTTTTAATTAGTTACATTAATTTAGCTTGGTATTCTTAATGGTTTAAGAATGTTAAGATTCTGTATATTTATAATTTATACATTTTGATAAAGCTTGCGACAACGCCATTTGTCCAACCGAAGCCATCTTGTACTATATATTCTCCACCACCAGCATTTGCTTTGGGATCAACTACATCATACTTTTCACGGATTTTTCCAGTCTCTTTAAATTTCTGATTAACTGTATTTACAAATCTTTTAGCAATGGTTTCTGCAAGCTTGTCAAAACCATAATTTCTTAAACCTATAACAGCTTCAAAATGTAATGGTGCCCAGCCATTTGGAGAATCCCATTGTTGAGAAGTATTTAAAGTTGTTGTAATAAGTCCATGCTCTGTTAAAAATTGATTTTCTATAACCTTAGCTACCTTTTGAGCCTGTTCTTGAGTAGCTATACTTAAGAATAGTGGTGTCACTCCTGCTAAGCTTGTAATGCTAGTAATCTTATTTGTCTTAGTATTTAGATCATAAAAAAAATCTTTTTTATTATCCCAAAAAGTATTTTGGATAAGTTTTTTTCTTTTTTCAGCTAACTCTAAATATTTAGTCGTTTTTTCTTGGTCTGAAATTTCAGTGAACCATTTACTTAATAGATTCTCTAATCCATATAGATAGCTATTTAAATCAATAGGTAGAATATCTATTGTTTGAATAGTACTAAAGTCATTTGTATTAGCAAACCAACGACTAGAAAAATCCCACCCAGATTCACAAGCTGCACGGATGTTACGATAGAAGTCTGGTTTATTTGTTATATTTTGCGCATGCTCAATATCTTCGCGATATGATTCTGGTCTAGGGGTGGTAGACTCATCCCAATATCTATTTAAACCGTTTACATTTCTTTGAGTATTCATCCAAAATGAATATTCTTTTTCTAAAGTTGGTAAATATTTTTCAATAGCGGAAATACCTAGTTCTTGATATAAGATATTTACGATTAAGTAAAATAGAGGTGGTTGCGAACGAGTTAGATAGTATTTTCTATTTGCATTTGGTACAAAGCCAATAGTATCTATTAAATATGCAAAGTTATCTGCAATATCTTTAATCATCTGTATTTCGCCATCAACTCGTAAACCTTCACAAGTAAAGTAGCAGTCCCAATAATAAACCTCTCTAAATCTTCCACCAGGGATTATATAAGGTTTTGGAAGTGCTATAAGAGAACTTAGCGAGTTTTTTTCATCTGATGATTGATGTAAAAAATGCCACATTTGTTTGATATAAGATGATAGAGATAATTCTTTACTATTATCAAAAGTTTTTTCCGATACTGGAGGGTAAAAGTTATCCTCAACAAAAGCCTTAAGATCAAAATTATCAGAGTCTCTAAGTTTTCTGTAATCTTTTAAGATATCTTTAGAAGATCTTTTAGGAGTCATATCGACAAAGTATTTTGAGTCATTAAAACATGGTTTTAATTGAACTGCTTCAAAAAGTTCACCTGATAGTTGTATTAGTTGTTCTTGATTATTAGACATAATTATTTATTCCTATGAAGTTTAGCATAAGGAGGTATTAATAGTACTAAAAGTGCTATAGGTATAAGTACACAGTAAAATGCTGTTACACCACCAAAGTGTGCAAATATTTCACTAATTATTCTAGAACCAATAGTACCACCTAGAGCAGAAAATATGATTATTAAACCAGCCATAGCACTTTGTAAGTTCTCAGGTTGGCTACTAAGAATGCTTGAACATAATGTTGGATATATTGGAGCCATGAAAAAACCAATCATAGGAAACAGTAGTGCTATAACTATAGCCATATAAGAATCTGTTTTATTAGTATCTATTAGTTTAGATAGTTGTAGGGTTGATACTATTAATATTCCACAGCATATAAGGCCTATGATAATAATTACTTTCCAGTCAATCTTTTTCATTATGAAGCCAAAAGTGATTCTACCAGCAGCTATGCTTAAAGCAAAAATACTTGCCATAAAGACACTGGTTGATGTAGAAAGGTGAAGTACTCTAGTGTTAAATGTTGGAAGCCAAGATTGTACACCTTGCTCGATAAATACATAAAAAAATACACTAATTATAAATAACATCACAATTGGTAGTTTTATGAGTTTTAGCATACTTAAAGTATCTGCTAGAAAATTAGAATTTTTAGATGTTTGTACTGCTGATTCATCAAGTTTGGTAAATAAAAGTAGCAAAAATGCAACTAAGCATAAGCCAGCTAATAACCAGTATGTGCCAAGCCAGTTACCAAAGTGAATAAATATGCTAAATACAAAAAAACATAAAACAACCCCAACCTGAAAGACACCCTCTAATAGACTCATTAAGCTAGCATGTGCTTTTGAGTCATTGGTAATTAATCCAACAGTTGAATATACAGATACTTTGATAAGAGCAAAAGCTACGCCTATTAAAACAAATAGTAGTTTAGCTGTAAAGAAACTATCTAGGCTTGCCATGGTAATACATCCTGTAGCAATAATTGCTAGTCCTAAAAGCATAGCATTCTTATAACCAAATCTTGGAATAAATGAACAAATAGCAAATGAAACTATTGCTATAGTAAGATCTTTGCATGCCTCAAGAATACTTGCTTGAACTTCTGTGACCTGATAATGAGTGACCGATTGTAGAATCACAATACCAACACTATTAAGTAAAATAGCGCTAATAAAGAAGATGAGAAATAGCGAAAGCTTGAGCTGAAAGTATTTCATATGATTAACAAAAAATTGTTTCTAACTTTAGGATAAACAAAGTTATATATGTAAACAAGTCTAAGAAAGAGCAATTCTAAAATGTAACATGATTTCAAAAATTGAAATAATCAGTGTCTGTAAATTAGCTAGTAGGTTATAATAAAATTAAGATTTTACTATTGGGATATCAAGGATGAATGAGTATAAATACTGTATTGGAATTATGTCTGGAACATCGCTAGATGGAATTGATGTGGCTTTATGTAAGATTAAAGGCCATGGACTGGATACTGATATTAAATTAGTCAGTTTTAGAACATATTCATACTCAGAAGATTTATTAAACGATATTAAGCAGTCTTTAGATTTAACAAGAAGTAATGTTCAGCTATTATGTAGTCTTAATTTTAAGCTTGGAATTGAATATGCTAATGCTGTAAAGAAATCAGTAGCTGTAAATAACCTAAAATTAGAAGATATCGAGTTCATAGCTAGTCATGGGCAAACTATATATCACCAGGCAAAAAAAGAAGATGGATTTATTAAATCATCATTACAGTTGGGTGATGCTGCGACGATAGCTTATGAATGTAAAACAACAGTTGTGTCAAATTTTAGAGCCGGAGATATTGCAGCTGGAGGAGATGGAGCCCCTTTGGTACCTTATGTGGATTATATCCTTTATAGTGATAAAAATAAATCACGTGCTCTACATAATATTGGTGGAATAGCTAATACTACAATTATTCCTAGAAATGCAAATATTAATGATATATATGCATTTGACACTGGTCCAGGTAATATGATGATAAATAGGGCAATGGAAGTTTTGTTTAATCGAGATTATGATAAAGATGGCGAAATAGCAGCTTCTGGTACAGTTATTGTAGATATGTTGCAAGAGCTTTTGCAAAATCCATATTTAGCTCTGAATCCACCAAAATCAACGGGTAGAGAGCTTTTTGGTATTGGGTATACAGATTATATTCTTGATAAATATAAGCAAAGCAATCCTAAAGATATAGTTCATACGTTAACTATATTTACCGCGGAGAGTATAGCCAAAGCATATAATGATTTTGTGTTTGATAAAGTTGAGTTGGATGAAATAATTTTCACTGGGGGAGGGGCGTATAATATATTTTTGATAGAAACTATTAAAAAACTGATAGATGTCGAAGTCTTCACATTTGAAGATATTGGGCATAGTAGTGATGCAAAAGAAGCTATAGCCTTTGCTGTGTTAGGAAATGAAACTCTTAACAATAGCTATAATAATATTCCATCGGCAACAGGGGCAAAAGATAGAGTGATATTGGGGCAGGTTAACTTTTTCTAGTAAGAGTTTATAAAAATAGTAGATGGATATTAGTGTTATAGGACAATAGTAGGGCGTACATATTTTTTTAGTTCTTGATTTTGAGCTATTATAGTTACCAGAGCTTGGCTTGATCTCTCCTCATTGTTTGTCATACCAACCTCAAGATCAAGTGTAGCTTCTGTTAGACACTCAACAATTTCTTTAAAAGCTTTGACAGGTATTCCACAAACATTATCGACACCATACTTTTTTAATATCTTATAAACATTTACATTTACTAGCTTTGTGTCTCCTGCTCTTAGTTCTACAGTTCCAGAAGAAATTTCAGCTCTTAGTCCAATAGTGAACTTAGCTACATTTGTATTTGTCGATGCTTCTTGTTTAAGTATTCTAAACCCAACAAAATTATCAGTGGTAAATCTCTTATCATTATTAGCTTTGTTTGATATCTGCTTATATAGTCGTCCTACACTTTGTTGTATTGCTTTATCTTCTTTATTTTTGTTATTGATATCTATATTAAGGTCACCTAAGGTTTGTTCATTAGCTTTCCAACATGATTCTATGACTAAAGATGTCGTAAATCCAAGTTTGCTGATATTTTCTATCAAACCGTTTAGCATATCCTTGTTTGTTTTATCACTTAAGTATTTAAGAAAATTCAAATATGGGACACTACTATTAACACAGGCTTGCTGCATTTTTGTAAGACTCTCCATAAAACCTTCAATATTTACACAGCCATTGAAAAAATGTTCAAATATTTGCGACTCATATTCATCATTAAAATTAAAGTCTTTAGTTAAGTTTTTAAAATCAAAAGAACATAAGAACGTGATTATGCTGTTAAACATTTTTAGATGTTCATCAGATATATCTACACCATTTAATCTTCTTTTCTTTATGAATAGTTTTTTAAGCTCTAAGAATTTAACAAGGAACATATTTCTAAGTCTAATAAATCTAAAAGCAGTTTTAATTTGTAAATATTGAGAGCGAGTAGTTGAGTTGTGGAAGTCTGCTATCATTCCCAGATATGCAGAGAACTCTTGACATAGCAAATAGTCTAGTTTGTATAACTTCTCTTGTACCCAGTACTTAAAGTCTTGTTCTGCACTACTAAAAACATGAATGCCACTACTTGTCCATTTTTGTTTTCTTAAAGCAACTATTCCTCTAAGAGCATTGTTTAGAGTAATGGAAATAATCCTTTCAATGCCATCTTCTAGTCTTTGCTCAATTCCTTCTACAGAATCATAATTGGAATGTTTAAGACACTCTTCCATGAGAGCAAAATATATATCTAGATAAATATCACTCTTGTTATTACCGTTTTCAATTATTCTAGTGACATTATCTATAATGTTATAGTCATAAGTGTACTGCTCTTCTAAAATATTTATATAGTTCATAAGATTTTGATAGACTGGTACGTTAAAAGATGAGCCAAAATATATAGCTGAGCTAGTAGTGTTTTCATACTCACTATCTAAAGGTTTTTTCTCTAGAAGTCGACATAATGAAATATATGAAATGTTATTTGTTGATTTTATTCCGGAACCATTCTCAGAGGCCAAGAATTCTTCTAAGGCCTTTGCTGGACTAAAGTCTTTGCTTTTAGAAGGTTCATTAGCATTAATATAATCTATGATTTGTTTTTTTAGTTCTTCATTCGATTTTCTTTTATCTAAATCATATTCTTTAGATACTTGACCACCCTTGGTACTATCTTCTGTAGATGCTAAAGCAGTTATGAGAGAGGCTTTTTTAGAGTTAAACCATGAATTTTTAGATTGAGAATCCATTGAGATTTCAATATCAAAATCTTGAGTGTAATTTAATATCGTGTTTTGAATAACTATAGCATCAGTTTCTCTTGAATCAGTAGCATCTTGGAAGTTGAAGGTATCTGATAAAAAGTTATCTACTTTCTGAGGATCTGCAACTGGATCAACTCCTGGGTTAGGATTAGCAATGTCTTGAGCATGTCCAGATAACCTATCTAAAAAAGTTTCTCTTCCTAAGTTTAGCTTAGCAAGGTCATCAACATTATTATTTGCTATTGTAACAGGCTTATAGTTAGTTGAATTATTTCTAATACCTTTAACATGGTAATAATCTTTTAATCCTTTCCCTGAAATACTTTTTTCATGTAAACTCAACTTATCTTGAGTGCCTTTGGTTAGGCTTTTATCAGGTACTAATAAGCTTCTATCAAATGGTATCGCTACATTTATTGTACGTATTTTAGAATAAGATTTCCTATCAAAAACACAAAGTCGTGCTTCAACTTCTGTTTTTAGAGTATCTATGGAATCATAAATAGGATTAAGTTGCTCTGATAGTGTACCTTCGCGATTAGTAAACTCAAGATTTATGATTTCATCGTATTCTTTGATTTTTTCTCTATATTTTTTTAGCTCATCTGAATCATGTATTTCTAGAGAATTTACTTTATAACCAGCTTTAGCACTGATTTCTCCCAGTTTAATATAATGTCCAGATTCAGTAGTAGTAACTACAAATCTAGGATCCGATTCTGACTCTTGCTGACGTGAGCCAGTAATGATGTTATGTTTAGGTTTTGCAACTTTACCTTTAATAATTTTTCCACTTTCTAAAGTACCAAATTTTTCTAATGAGTTCGTAGGGTTTTTCGTTGCGTAACCTTGATATATGTCCTTGTCAAAGAAAAGTCTGTTGATATCTTCTAAAGCAATATCTTTGACCGCAGTATTTTTTTCAGAGACAATATCAGGGATTAGCATTTTATCATTTGGTGTTATAAGTCTATATGACGCTCTTAAGCAACTGATTTTATGTTTGAGATCGATTAGGTTTAATGTTGCCGTAGCAGACCAGTTAGATGCTAGAATATCTGCAATTTTTTTACTGTCTTCTTTGACAGGTTTTCCATCTTTGTCAAAAATTTGCTTACCATTTTTATCGAAAGAATCAACTTGAGCTCTAGTGGGCTTATATGAAGCGTTACCACCTAATGTAAATCCTATAGTGTGTTCGTAAGAGCAACAAAAACCACTTAGATTGAGGTAAATAGGCATGACATCGTCAGTTCTATGATTCTGAAAATCATATATTGGTAGCGAGGTCCATAGGCAAAGATTACCATAACCATTAATTGACTTAGCAAATGATGCATTAAAATCTACGCCAAAGTTAGCATCTACTTCACTTGGAAATTTATCTTCGGTATTTGGATTTATCTGTTTTTTTATAGCATCAATTAGCTTACCGATACTTCCAGCAGCTTTTAGTTTAAACTTTAGAATAAATGGATTTACAGTATTTATGTAAGCTACATTACCTCCACCAAGCTCTTGATCATTAGACTGCTTGATAAAAAACTGATATTTTTCATCAAGAGTTATACTTTTCCATGATTGAACACGTTTATCATTTGCTTTGAGCTGCCAGTTACTAAAGATGCTTAAATCATCAAGCTTACCCAAGTTTTTTTCGTAAACTTCTTTTTTAACAGCATCATAGCCTTTTTCCATTGCATCTTGTAAAGAATGCTTTTGTCTAATTACGATTTCCTCTTCAAAAAAAGCTTGTCTTGCTCTACTATTGAGGAAGTATGCTCTAAGAAAATCTTTTTTTGATGTTTTGGCATAAGCGTATTCTGTAGAATCATCAAAGTTGTATTTATTGATAATATCATCAACACTATTTGCATCGTTAAAGTTTGATGTCATTGGTTCATACTTTGGCATAAAATAAACCCTCATTTCTTGTAATTCTAATTGGTAGATGCTTCCAGAAGAGTCTGGCCTTAATTTATAAGAACATATCGTCATCTAAAAAATCAAGGAATGCTACACCAATATTTAAATAACTATTTTGCTAAATAATTTAAAAAAAATAATTGCTGTATAAAGTGTTTGTTTTAGTTGCACTCTTTGCTAGATTTCATATTAAAGCTTTTGTAAGGATAAATAGGGAGAAGAGATGGCAAAAAATAAGATTCCAAATTCAAGGTTAATGATAAATTATGAAACTAATGTTGATGGTGTTTTGAAGAAAAAAGAATTGCCTTATAGAGTTTTAGTAGTCGGAGATCTATCAAAAGGAAGGTCTGTAGATGCAAAAAAAGAATTTGCAGATAGAGAAGTAAGAAGAATAGATAATGGAGTTGATAGAGCTTTAGAGGATATGAATATATCTTTTGATTTTGAAGCTCCTAATTTTGTCTCTAAAGATCCTAGTAACTTGAAGGTTAATTATAGAATCCAAAGTGTAAAAGATTTTAGGCCTGATGCGGTCGCTAAAAAAGTTCCTGAGATTAGAGCTTTGCTTGAAATGAAAGAAATATTAGCATCTTTTGCTAAGGATATAGAAAATAATCGTAATCTTAAAAAAACGATAGATATGATTTTTTCTGATAGTAATGAGTTAGAAGCTTTAAAAAATAAGATTCCTGCTTTGACAAACTATACGATTAAAGATTCTGATGATGCAGAAGCTGTTGAGTCTCTTGAAACAGGCAAGCAAGAAGAAATAGAAAATAAGTAGGGAGATTTTTTGATGTCAGAAAGTAAATTAAGTCTTACAGATGAGCTTTTGAACAACTTTGGTGGATCAGCAGAGGTTGATAGTGTACTTAAAAATATAGACTTTGATGTTTCAGATGATGCGTCTAAGGTCTTATCGTTATCTACAGACTACAATGCTAGAAACCTTATGGCGTTATCTCTAGTGTTAGCAAATAACGATGCTATTAATAATTATAATCAAAAGTATATCCAAAAAGTTATTACAGTTATTGATAAGCTTATTGATTTACAAGTTAACTCTATAATATCTAATGATGAGTTTAGAACTCTTGAACAGGAGTGGTTGAAAGTACAAGAGGTTTGCCAAGACGATCATGATAATGTAGAGGTAAGTGTAATAGATGTTAAGAAAGAAGAGCTGCAGTATGATTTTGAGAGAAATTTATATGATATATCTAGTAGTGATTTCTTTAAAAAAGTATATGTTGCAGAGTTTGATCAATATGGTGGAGAACCATATGGTGCAATACTAGGCTTATATAATTTTGAAAATACTACAAATGATATAATCTGGCTAACTGGAATGGGTATGGTTGCAAAGAACTCTCATGCACCTTTTGTAGCATCGATTGATAAATCATTTTTTGGTGTAAAAGATCTTTCAGAAATAACGCATATTAAAAGTTTTGAAGCTTTATTAGAGCATCCAAGATATAAAGAGTGGAATGATTTTAGAAACCTTGATGTTGCTGCATATATAGGACTGACTGTCGGAGACTTTATGCTACGTCAGCCATATAATCCTGAAAATAATCCAGTTCAATACAAACTCATGGAAGGTTTTAATGAGTTCGTAGATTATTCAGATAATAATAGTTATCTGTGGGGACCTTCTTCTATTCACTTAGTTAAAAATATGATGAGATCGTACGATAAAACTAGATGGTTCCAGTATATAAGAGGGGTCGAAAGTGGTGGCTATGTAAGAAACCTAGTATCTTGTGTCTACGATAATAAAGGGGTTTTAGAAACAAAACCTCCTTTAAACGTGTTATTTGCTGACTATATGGAGCTATCATTGGCAAATATTGGCTTAATACCTTTTGTAAGTGAAAAAGGTACGAGTAATGCATGCTTTTTTAGTGTAAATTCGGCTAAAAAAGTAGAAGAATTTGTTGATGATTTTGATTCGGCCAACTCAAGATTGATTGCTAATCTTTCATATACTATGTGTATATCTAGAATATCTCACTATATCAAATGTGTAATTAGAGATAAAATTGGAAGCGTAGTAGGAGCGGAGCAAATTCAAAATATTCTTTCAGATTGGATATCAGAGTATGTTACTACAGTATACCAGCCAACGCCTCTAGAGATGGCAAGATATCCTTTTAGAAATGTATCTATAGAAGTTAAAACCATACCAGGTAAACCAGGTTGGTATTCATGCAAAATAAATGTGATTCCACATATTCAATTTGAAGGCATGGATACTACAATGACTATTGATACTAGACTTGAACCAGAATTATTTGGTGCGAATAATAATTAAAAATAAGGAGAATGATTATGAGTGAGATGATAACAAGACAGCAGGTAACAAGTGGAGAAACTATTTATGTGAGAACTGATCCTACAGCATGTATTGGTTCTCATCCTAACCGTAGATTGTTTATTGACTCTTTGACCATAGCTGGAGAGAATCTTGATAAGAACATTGTTGCTATTGAAGGTGGCGATGATGTTACAAAAGCAGATTCTGCGACAGCTGCAGCTAGTGTGATACGTTTGTCAATAACACCGGGGTCTATAAACCCAACAATCAGTATTACACTTGGCGCCTTGATTAAGTCAAGTGTTAGAACTAAGCTTGAAGAGAAAGTTTCTAGTATTTTACAAGCAAGTGCTACAGATATGAAAATCAAGCTAGGTAATTCCAATAAAAAGCAAGAGTACAAGACAGATGAAGCATGGGGTATTATGATTGATCTATCTAGCTTGGAGCTCTATCCTATAAGTGCTAAGGCGTTTTCTATAAGTATAGAACCGACAGAGTTGATGGGTGTTTCTAAAGATGGCATGAGATATCATATAATAACTATTGAAGGTCTAACAACTTCACAAGGTAGCTTGCCTGTATGTGGTGCTGCAAGTACAGATAAAGGTGTTGCTAAAATAGGATATATAGCAGCTGCTTAGTAAATAGGAGTGATGTCTTAATGTTTCTTGAAAGGGTATACTGGGAAGATGGAGTAAGGTTAGATAGAGATATTTTAGATCAGTCAAACTTATCTGTTTTAGAGAGGTCAAGAGCTGCAAACTACTTGCCGATGAATCTTCATAAAGGGATTATTAGCTTTAATTTAGATATTGAAAGTTTGCATACTGGGCTTATTCTCATAAAAGATCTTGAACTCTATTTAGATGAAAAGATATTTGTTTCTTATGATAGGTCTTACCCTTTATCCTTACAAGTAACAACAGATGAGTTGGTTGGTGATATTCCAATATTTTTAGATATTAAAGAAAGGGTAGTTGAAAAAGATGGTACTAAGTATATCTATAATCAACTATCTCTTTCGTTAGAACATGATTATAGCTCTAAATATAGTACACAAATTGCATTATTTAAGTTAGACAGAGGTCGATTAGTATCGGATATTTACGACTTTCCAGTATTAACTCTCAATCATTACTCGATGCAGGATATTTTTGTAAAGCTTAATAGGCTCGTTTCTGAGTTAAAGTCTTTTAACCGTTTTGTCTTCTCGACCTCTAGATCTTATGCAGCTATTATATTGGTATTTATAATTAATAAGTTAGAGAGAGAGCTTAAATTTGCAGAATCAAATAGATTGAATAGCTCTCCGAAACAAATATTTGATTTGGTGCATGATATTTATAGTCTAATTCAACTTAACTTAGATAAAGTTGAGGAGATTGATAGTATTGAATTTGATTTTTATAAGCCTTTGAGAAAGCTTGATTCACTTGCTGATAGGCTACTTAGTCTTTGTGAGTATAGAAAAATTAATAACTTTATTAAATTTGATTTGCATGGAAGAAAATATATATGTGAGAATTTCCCAGAAGAGTTCTTTGTCGCTTCTAGGTATTATATTTTTATAAAAAGGAAAGCGACTGCTCCAGCTAATGTGAAGTTTGAAAATAAAAAAGTCTTACGAATCACGAGCATTAGTAGGAATAAAAATGTTGTTACTCTGTCTCTTTCTGGAATTAAGCTGGTTGAAGTTGAGAACTCGATGATGAATTTTACAACAAGAGTTGATAATATTGATGCAATATATGAAATTCAAAAAGGTTCAGAGTGGGATTTTATACTCGCAGATAGTAGTGCTGTTTTTACCGCTTTTGAAGGCAGCGAAAACTTTGATTTCTTCATAGCTTTTACCTAAGAACTCTTTAACTATAAATATGTGTAACCAGCATATTTATTATTTGGTTTATTATTTTCTATCGTTATGTTTAGTTTTATTCTTATCGAATTGTTCTTGATACTCTTTTTGATTACTTTAACTTTATTTTTTATTCTCTTTATATCGTTATTATTTTTGTTTATAACTATTATGTTTACTTTAATCAAATAAATAAAAGAAGGAATATATCCACCTAGATATATATTGCCTATATTTTTTTGACCTACTAAGGAAGGAGGTCTTCTAATTTTAATTAATTCCTTTTCATAGTTAATAATAGTGCAGTAATCTTCACTAAGAGCTTTATATAGAGCATTAATTGTATTATCAATAGTAAATCTGGGAGCTGCTTTAATATAAGCATTATCTTGAGTCAGTCTATATAATTCCTTAGTTCTAATTATATATCTGTATAATAGAGATCTAATACCGTACTCTAATACTTCAATTGCTAAATCATTATTACTACGAATATATTTTTGGTATTTTGTTTCTAGTTCTGCAAAAGGCTTAAGTTTAAAAACATTTATATCGATATATATACGCTCATTTTTCTTTGATATTCTTAGGATAGTGGCTGATAATGTGCTATCTATTAAGACTGGTTCAAATCTCATCTTCTGGGGAGGAATATTATAAACAGAAAAAATCCTAAGAAGATGATTTAAAGAGAGTTTATGAGATATTTTATTCAATTTATCTATATTCATAACTATTTATACTTTAAAAGTCGAATAATTTATTTAAATCATCACCACTAATATTATCGACATCATCGCTTGTATTATTTTGCTTTAAAGTATCTTGATGAGTATTATTAACTTCTTGATTTTTGGGCTTTGTGTTTATATTGGGCTTATGAGCATCACTATCTTCTAATACTTTATTTTTTTCACGATACTCTTTCTTTGCTTCAGAGTTTGTTTCATAGAAGTGTTCTTTAGCTATTGAAGAAGATGTACTATTGATAAAGTTGTTTTCAGGCATTTTCTCAAGGTCATCCAAAAACTGGCTATAATCGATTTCATACATTTTTTTTGCTACACTCCATTGAATACTCGAAGAGTAATAATCTATATTTTTATGTATATCACCTATTATTGGTGCAATCTTTTTATATAAAGGGAAAAAAACTTCAGGGAAATATTCTTTAGGATCAAAATTTGCTAGTAGATTCTGAATATCATCATAGACTATGGATGTTTCAAATATTCTCTCATCATCAACTAGACTTTTTAGAATTTCTATCTTTTCAACAAGAGATTGCCACTTATCTGAACCTTGTAAATTCTTTTTAGTGACTGATATCAACTCTTCGCTTTTTGTTACGGAATGTTTTACATCCTTATGAGGTTCTTGTTCTACACTTTGATTTTGTTGCTCTTGTGTAGCTATTGATTTTTTTATTTTGTTTAATGTTTTATCTAGTTGTACCTTTAGATCAGAATTATAACTTAGATTATTTTCATCGAAAAATACAGTAAATTTATTAATTAAATTAACTATGTTTTCAATAGTAGTGGATGATTGAGGCTCTAGATTTTTAATTTCAGCAAAATTGATATCAACTACTGCTAAAAATTTGTTAATACCTTTTTCAGCAAGCTCACTTTTCTGTTTAGAATCTAAGGGACTTATAGTTGAAAAGTTTTTTTCTATAAAAGAAAAGTAATCTTCAATGATTTCGGGGGTTGCGCCGATTTGATCTAAGTTCAAGCATATTTCTGAATTCAAGCAAAGAAATAAGCTATATATATCTATACTTTTAGTATCATTAGAATTATCGACTATTTTCTGGACAAATGTATCATATTCGGCATTCTCATATATTGAGTGAGTTCGCATGCTATTAATAAGATTTATCTTATCTTGAGTTTCTAACTCTATATTGTTCAGTGCTGATATTAGTCTACTCATGCTAATCTCCCTAAATTACCAAATCATAAAAATCAATAAACTTATAAGGAATAATCCAAGAGGGACCCCAAACCTTAATAAGATTTTTGCAATTTTACGATATCTCTTTGGAGGAGGGGTACTATTAGAAGTATCAATAAAGCTAACTGAATCAATTGCAGATTTATCTATATATTTATCAACTTCTTTTTTGTAAGCAAGAAAATTATGGTTATAAATGTTTTCATAATATTTACCATAGAAATCATTATTAAGAATTAGAGATATTGTTTGATAGCATAATTGAGGATAGATATTGTCTGATAATAAATTATCAATTATTTCAAAAACATATTCACCACCATCTTTTCTATCATAGTATTCAAGTTGTAGCAGTCCCCAAGAAATATTACTTCCTGCTTCTTCTTTTAGAATCATTAGTTTTTCATCAACATATGCAATTAATGGAAATGTTATGTATTTACATATAGTTTCACTATATTTTTCTAATAATTCTTCTTGAAGGAAAAATATACTTTTTCTGATGTTATTACGATAGTATGCAATTTGCTCATTATCAATGTGATCTGCTTTAACAATTTCCTTTGTACTTTTAATAATCTCTAGAATGATCTCTACTTCTACAAAATCTGCCATTTTTATATCCTTTCTCAAGAGTTATTCAAAACAATTTTTTTAATAAAACTGAAGGTGTTTTGGTTTATGAATTTACATATAATACCTACAAAAAAATCTAAGAAATATTTATATTTCTCATTGTACCTATCGCTAGTGGTTAGAATTAGTTCATTAGTAACAGAATCAATTTCCACTTTATCTAATAAGCTTGATAATAATGATATATTATTATCATCGGTCTTTAAAAGCTTTGCTATAGCTATAAATGTTGTTTTTGAATACATATTCTTAGATATAATCATATCAACCATATTAAACATATCTCTAGAGTTATTGTTATAGTTATTTAATCCTCTATTTATAAAGATTGGAGAAATACTTGAATTTATAGAAGCTATTGCATTTGAGTTAATCTCTATAAGATCAGATATCTCTACTATCTGTGTCCATGTTGTGTATGTGTGTATTTTTGTCTCTAATATTTTGTTATCAAGTTCAGGGAAGACAACATTGTAGTTTAGTGATTGAGAGTTTCTATTAAGATAGTATTCATTTTGACCAGAAAAGACAAAGCCATCAAATGAACAAGGAGTATTGTTTTCATACACTGATAAAACCTCTATTGCTTGAGCATCATCTATTTGATGATGTTTTAGTTTACTATTTGATAGACTCATAGAGGTAAATGTGGCGCTTGAATAATCATCGAAGCTATTAAATATTGGTACCAAATTGACTCTAAATAATGAAGAAAGTCTTTCTTCGCTGTAGTTATCTATTTTTAGATTAAAGTAGAAGTCTATTTTTTGTAGATTATTGTATTTATATTTAAATAAATCTTTGATTCGTATATTAAACCCATACATCAGACTAGGGTTATGAATATTCAAAATCAGTTTTTCAGTTGGTTTAAGTTGTAGGTTAATAGGTTCTACTATTATATCCTTGGTTGAGTATGAGTAGTCTAAAAATCTAATTTTTGCGGAACCGCTATCTACTAGTATTTGATTGAAAATATATGTGGCAAAAAAAGGATCTTCTTCACATAGTCTTGGATCAAGCCATATAGTAAGATAATCATATTCAAAATTATTTTCAAAATCTAATGATATATTTATTAGAGTGTCACTTTTTTTTATGGTTGCTACATTCTTTACAGGTAAGATAAGACTTTCTGATCTTGTTGTATATGTTAAGGATTTATTAGTTCTTTTGTCCTCAATAAAAAAATACTCTTGAGGACGAATATAGTAGCCATTATGACCTTTGTCTCTTATTTCTAATAAACATGATTTAGGAAGAAAATAATATAAACTACTATAATACTTGAATAAAAGGCTACTACTATACTCAGAGATTCTTTTATCAAAATCATTTTTAATATCACTACTTAATTTGTCAAAAGTTTTTTTTAGGATGGCTGCATCATTTGTGCTTAGGTTATCCTTTATTTCATTCATGCCAATAGTCCTTTAAGATGTTTTTGCATTAATCTGCCCACTACTTATGAAGTTCACCATACCTCCAGCAGCAAATGTACATATTGCTTTGTTATTCATAGTATTTATTGGGGCACCTTCTAATAGCGTGGTTGGGTTCGTTGGTATAAATGGTGTAAGGTTCGGTATACATACCCAAGGAAAAACGAAAGGGTTCATTGTCGGGTTGGCTGGGTTTGTACACCCAGCAAAAGGTAGTATATTAGCGCCTAGCTTAGAGTCAGTAATATTAGATGCTGGTAGATTCCCTGCAAGTGTTTTTACTCTTGTACTTAAATAGACTCCTGGAGCGAGACTGAATGAACATTTGATTTGAGCAGTCATAGAGGGAGTTAATGTCGAGGCACTGCCTGAAAGGTTGAGATTTGTAGGGCTTAACAAAGTCTTAATATTATTAAGCTCAGATATCAGATTGGATATTGCATTACTAATACTATCATCATTGTTAGGTGCGGTTTCTAGTCGTTTTAATGAGTCGTTTATTATGTCTAGCATTATATCCTCCAATAAGCATCTTGCTTGCTTTTTAGATCATTAATAATTGGATCGTCTGTAATTTCTTTAAGTGTTAGGAAGTAATCATTGGAAAAGGGTGGTAAATTATATATACCTATAAGAGAAGGGCACTTGTAGCATGCTTGATTTAAAAGGAATAAAGTAAGTTCTTTAGCTTTCTCAGAAGCATTTTTATAATTGGTATTAGAAATATTTTTATTTATTTTTGTTAAATATTTATCAATATTAATTCCCTTGTTGCTAGGATTAGATACTCTAATTTCTCTATATGTTAAAAACTTTTTTTTGCTAAAAAAACAGTTAAGTCTACTTATACCATTTTTATTTTTAATTAATTGTTGTTCAATATCTTTTAATAATGAGTAATTAGACTTTAGTCTAGGATATATCTTATTTAGATGCTTTATATCTTTGTAAAATCTTTCATGATTAAACTCATGTTTTTTGGATATTTGTGAGGTTATTAAATTAAAATTCTTTTCGAACTCGATGAAAGGACCAATTACCTCGAGGTTTTCATCGGATATGGCGATGTTTATAGAAGTAGCTATTTCTAGCAAAGCTTGAAAATACTTATTAGATATTTTTGTAATTAAGTTATTAGGTGACTGTTCTATAATTTTCTCTATAGGCTTGTCATTATTATTTGTAAAAAGGTTTTCATAGAGCTCTCTTTCTTTATGGACTTTTTTATATAGTGTTTCATCATCAAATATTGTATCTGGGATACATTTTAAAGTTATCAAGAGCTGTTCAAAAGACTCAAGTTTAGGCGTGTTTGTTGTATGAGTCTTATGAAAGAAAATATTTTCTAAATTAAAATCATTAAAGTATCGAGATATGCCAAAAATTTGTAGGTCGATAAAATCTATAATCTTTTTTAACTCATCAGAAGGCTGTGTTTCTTGTAGAGATGTTAAAGAGGTGCTTAGAGTATCTGTATTTATTCTTTCGTTAATAATGTTTAGTTTAGTAATATCACTATTTGCAGAATAATAAGCTTTTAAAAGTATGATGTCACTAGCTAAGTAGGTATCTACTTTGAAGATCCCATTTTTAATTATATAAGCAAGATTTATTAAGCTTAAAATGGGATTTTTCCTTAATGGAAGAAAGCTATCTGTGCTTTGTATCTGTTTTACAAAAGTTTTCAGTGTATTAAAATATGTCTCGTACTCAACTATATGTTTATCTGAGTCAGGTTTTTTTAGGGTTTTAGTATATAACTGTGTAAGCTTATCAGTATTAACTTCTATATTAGTATCTTTTGTAACATCTAAAAAAATAGTACCCAATTCATCATTACTACTTGTTATGATTTTTTTTCTATCAGCTATATCTTTGTCAATTACTAACTTATAGTTATCAACTAACTTTCTTAAATCTTTCAAGTAGCCAACAAAAAGTTCAGTATCAGTAGAGTCTAAAATATTGTCGATAACTTTTAATATCTGATTATAAAGCCTCTTAGACATATCAGATAAGTTGAGATTTACTGAATATTTTATATCTTCAATAAGATACCTAATATTATATATATCAAATTTCTTATAATATTTTTTATTTTCAAGTTTAATGATATCGCTGATACATTTATCAAGCTTGTCTACTCTAAAAGACCTTTCTTGGTCATAGTAGAAGTTGATATTTTCAAATAAACGCTTAAGCGCTTTATCAGCAATACTATCCATAAACATTAACCAACCATTGTTGCTGCAGAACCTTTTATACTTGCTGTAGCACTTCCTTTGATATTGACATTTACACCTTCTGCATTAAGGCTTACATCAGCTTTTATACTATTATTTAAGCCTTTTATGCCGATGTTCTGTGCAGCTTGAATATTTGTGTTTGCAGAGCTTTTTACATTAATTGTTCCTGACTCTATAGAAATACTCGAGTCATCAAGCACAATAGTCGAATTACCTATTTTTAGCACAATTTTGCTATCATTAAGCATGATGCTTGATTTTTTCGTAGCTAATAATATTTCTTTTTCCGTTATTGAAATTTTTGAGTCTTTTACATTGTCGATTATTTGCTTGTCAGCAGTTGATTCA
Organism: Francisella salimarina; assembly: GCF_007923265.1. Lineage (NCBI taxonomy): Bacteria > Pseudomonadati > Pseudomonadota > Gammaproteobacteria > Thiotrichales > Francisellaceae > Francisella > Francisella salimarina. Next base: position 6,466 of record NZ_VOJA01000001.1, on the reverse strand, counting down.
ATTGATTCAGTTGCGTTATGAGAGATTTTTCCTGAGGATTCTAACTTAGTAGTACAGCCTTTTGACTCATCTTTTATGTCTATGAGTAAACCCTGTTCTTCTAAATTAAAAATATGATCTGCTTTTGACATAAGAGTTATCTCCCTTAATCTTTTTCTATATTGCTATCATTTTTAATAGTAAATTCATTTACTGAATCAGAGCTAATAATATACTTCCAGTTTTCAATATTGTTATTATCCGGCAATATGAAGTATAGAGCATAATCTTTACTATCTTTATTTAACGGAATTTCATTTTCTCCAGTTTTTAGGTTTAATACTTTTACGTTATCATTATATATTCTTTGAGAGATGGACTGATAGTTGTCAGAGTAAAAGGTATTTTTATCAGGTTTAGACTCTAATACGACTTTTGTTTTAGGGACATTGTTTTTGATATACAAACCATCACTTGCACAACTACTAAGTCCTAGAGCTATAATTAATATTAAAAAGGCTTTTTTAAATAAGTTATTGTACATTAGTATCTCCTTGTTTCTGCCAACCTAATACTTGTAAAAATTTTGATTCGACTTTAAAACTTACAGGGTATGTTTTACCGTTATGTTTAACTTCCCAAGTACAAATATTATTTTGATCACAGTTAGCATCTTTAATAGCTTTTAGTATCGACCATTTACCGTGGTAACTTATTTGGTCTGTACTACCGTCTTCAAATTTTATAGTTATAGTCGTTGATTCAAGTGAGTTCCAATTGTAACTAATTTCCATACTATTTGAGTATGCTATATTCAGAGAGTTTACATAGTTTTGCTTATCGAGAATTATACTGAAGAAGGTATAGTCATTATCTTCATTTGGTATGGGAGTTATCTCAAATTTGATAGCTTGAGGATTTCTTTTGTCATCCCATAATAGTTTGTTCAATAAGTATACTTTGTTAAACTTATTTAAGTAATCTACCTGCTCAGAAGCTGAGAAATCGTTACTATACCATTTATCGTTAGTTTTATTATAAGATAATAGTGGCGATAGTTGCTCTATAAATGTTGAGTATATATAACCGTTGCTATCAAAATCTTTTGTTATTGCTTCATTTGTGGCAAAAGTATTACTATTTTTATTGAATGGGAATTGATCAGTTATGAATTCATATTCAATATTAACAGTATTATCAAGTTTGGTTATTGCATCTTTTATAGCTATAGTTTTTATCGCTTCAATAGCTATATCTAGATGTTTTTTAAGTAATTTATATAGGTTGTTATTGTTTGGATTATTTATTTCAGAAAGTCCGGAGTAAACTTTTTGTAGAGGTTTATATCCTTGCTTAATTTCCTTATAAGTATCTGAGTAACCATGTTCTCTTATTAAATTATTCAATTTTTTGAATATCTCTCTATATTCAACATAGCTTTTTGATTTTAGATACTCATCATTTTCGTGGAAGTGGCTATCTATCGGAGCCCATAATGATATGTCTTGATCTTTATTATCCTGTTTACCTAGCTTAGTTATTTTTCCATAGAACTGTTGAAGCTTATTTACTTTCTTAGATGAGTCGACTTTTGAGTCACTAGTTATTAGACTTGTGTTGGTACTATAAAACTCTATTAAGCTATTAAATGAGGAGTCTTTTGATGACATAGCTAATAAATAAAGATTTAAAGCATTTTTATTGGAAATGTTTTTACTGAAATCAGAGTCATTATTAAGTTTATCAATCATTCTGTTGTAAGAATCTATATATTTTGAATTATAGTTGTTTATGGAGCTTTTGTAGATAGCAATCATAAAGTCAGGTTCTATATCAAAATTACTTTTCAGGTTGTTAAGTAATCTATTAAATTTCTTATTAATAGGATCAATATTATCTTTGATGTATTCCTTTGAGTATATTGGAGAAATTAAAATCCTTTTACCATAAAAGTTAGGAGCAAATTCCATATATAGCTTTTTACTTACAGGGTTTATAAGAGGAAGTTCATCTTTATTATATGTTGAGTTAATAACACTATTGAGAACATAGTTTACTAAAGATGTAGTTATAGACCCAGTTTGTTCTTTACCATCATCTGTGACGTCATTGGCATTTTTCTCTAAAGATTTTACTAGGTAGTAAATATGGTCGAGCATATCGCTAAAGCTTTCAAATTTCTTTTCAGTTTCCTCTTGATTAAAGATTAAAGAAACACTTTTTGTGACAGAGCTTATATATGATGAATTACATAATTTCTTTGATGATGTATCAAACTGTTCCTGATACATCGAAAAAATATTGTTAACTTCAATTGGTATTATGTAATTATTTTTTAAGTCTAATATTGAGTTATCAATAGTGCATTTATATAAGTACTTTATATAAATGTCATTGATAAATTTAGCTCTTTTAGTATTAGAAATTCCTAAGTATTCAGCATTGAAGCCTTGTGTGCTTAAGTAACTTTCTGAGTCTTCACCAACGACCAGCAAGCGATCTGTATACAGTTTATTAGCTCTTTTAGTAATGGAGTTAATAGTTTCAGTTCTTAAACTAGAATCGGTGTATTTGATTACTATTTGTAACTGCTTTTGAGAAAGATTTGTGAAGCTACTTATTATTCTAAGCATACTTTCTGTACTTGGATCGATGTTTTTATTAGCTAAATATTCAAAAAATATCAAATAAGAGGTTACTATTGAAAGATCATAGGTTTCGTTATACTTTGGTAAAACTACGCTTTTCAACAAAGCGTTGGCATACTGTTTGTATATAAAGTGATACTTTACTGATTTTGGATATAAGATATCTAGGAGTATTGCATCATCAACTTTTTTTCTAGCTTCTTTTACTACTTCATTCGAGCTGTTTTCTGATGATGGTTTCAGCTCTTTAATAGAAATCTCTTCTTTTAGTCCAATCTCTTGAAAAATATTAATAATAAATATGAAGCTAAACAATAGAGATATTAAGTTTATGATGATACCTCTAGGGGAGCTGCTAAAAAAGATGGTATCTCTTCTTGCTATTATATTATCCGGAATGTTTAAGCCAAAATTAAGAAATATTTCCTTATCAATAGATTTTAATTGAGGGTATATGTTTTTTAGTGATTTTCTTATTTGGTTTAATATTCTTGTATTATTGTATTTATCTTCAATACTATCTTTATGGCTAAGAATTTTTGACAGTATTGCTTCATCAATTTTGTTATTTAGGCCTTCATTTGAGCTTAGTTTGACTATAGATTTTTTACCAATAGCATTATTATAGCTTTGACCATGTTCAGATGAACTGTAGAATGATATTATGAAATTTTTTAATCTTAACTTTGTAAGTTCTTTATAAACCTCACTTATACTATTGTCCTCTTGAAAGTGAGGGTTAGAAATATCAAAGCAGAAATTGAGTTTATAAAACTGTAGGTTTAATTTTCTTCTTAATTTACACAGGTCCGAAAGGTCTTCGGTCCCAAATACTAGTGAAGTATTGGTTTTATCGATAGCTATTAGTGGCAGTTCATTGTTATCAATAATTTGGACGTTAGGCTTTAGCTTTTTTATGTGGTCTTTTGCAGCAGAATAATCTCCATAGAATATATACAGCTCAGCTAAGCTATTCTTTATTTTATTTGTTCTAATAACCGATTTTGCACGTTTTATAATATTCGCAATAGGCTTTTTGCTGGAAGTTTTTGATGTTTTTAGCCACTTCCTTATAAGGAAAATGCTAACAACAGATAGAATGATTACTACTATTATCAGAGAAATTAGTAATATTTGATGATTTTTTATAAAAGTCATATTTTAATTCCCTTTTGATTTGTATCTAAGAAAAATTCCTTTTTTATCGTTTATTAAAAAAGAATTCTCACTAGCTTCGTTAAGTTGAGTTAATGAGAATGTCTCACCATCGCTTGTCTGTGTATATGCCATTTCACAGTTTTCCTTAGCACCAAGAAGTTGTCTTTGTAATAACTGTTGCTGTGCTTTTTCTGTTGATATTGCTGAGTTAGAAATCAACTCAACTATTTCGCCGTCTGTGAATGATTGAGCCTCAACTAAAATAATATCATCATTTCTAAGAGGCATGAATTGGTTATTAGCAGAATTTATATTTACCTTCATTGGTAGGTATATAATTGGTTTTTCAGAAGATTTATCTGGTAGTAATTCTTTGATAACTTCTATTGCATAAAAAATACTGGCTTTACTATTTTGTATAGCAGAAGTGCCTTTTTCACCATTTCCTTGAAACTCAGCAAATGAGCTCTCTTCAGGTTTATAGTTTTTAAAGAATTTATATGCTTTTTTCGAATCGTTATTAACATTTTCTCCGATAGTCACTCTACCATTTATATAGAAATTATGAAAAGACTTGTATTTAGGATATTCAGGAGCTAGGTTGTTATAGTCTTTTATTTTGTAGGTTACTAAATTGTTGTGTGTTAGGTTAAGAGTTTTTGTGAAGGCTATTTTCTCATATACATCGGCCTCAGAAGTACTCTTGTAGTGAAGCTTATTTATGTTTTTATACAGTTGTTGAGTGCTATATTTACTCCTAGTGAATGACAACTCTCTTTCATATATGAATAAATTTTTTATATTTGTTGCTCCTAGTAGGTAATCTTTATCATTTTCTAGTTTGGATAGAGTGATCTCACTATCTATAAAGGGAAGAGTATTTCTCGAGGTTAAAAGTATTTCGAATTCCGAAGTCACAATCTCTTTTTTTTCATCATCCTGATTCTGCAAATATTCAATAGTACTAAGGTTATCTTTATATATCGATGAAAAAGGTTTTATTGAGCCTTTAGAATTTTTTCGCTCTTCTTTTCTCTTATTGTTGATAGTTACGTCTGGAGAAATATCGTTTTCTTTAACGTAGAAGTTTGGTTCGTTAGAGGTTAGAAGTTGTTTTTTTAGGCAACTTATATCATAGGGAGATAGCTTATCCTTCAAGTTATCATCAGAGTTTGCAATGTTGTTTTGTAGGGAACTGTCTACTTTATCAAAGATATAGTAGGTCACTTTACCATTTTTCTTGTTGCAGAAATATTTTAGGTAGCTTTTATTTTGTTGGAGTTGCTCAATAAAAAAATCATAGAAACTTCTATTTATAGTTGAAATAAATGTTTGAGGTATTCGAGTTTTTAGGTTATTACTTTTATTCGTGTCTAAAGAAAATAAACTGTCAAAGAGAAAATTATCTTTAAGAATGTCGTCCAAACTTTTATTGATGTCAATATAAGATGGTTTGTGTTCCATCCAAAGTGCTTTGAGAGGGTCATGGAATTTTATTTTAAATTCTTTTAAACCAGATGAAACACTTTCAGCATAAGAGTATATGCTATATTCGAATTTTTCTTCAGTATCTACATAGTTTGTAGTAGATCCAATAGCTACAAAACGAGTTGATCGTGTGTGATGTTCTTTTTTAGAATCTTTCTTATAAAAATTAAAATCATCATTTATTTGGATATCTATCAGTATAGGTTGATTTGGAGTCAGTAGAAAATCAAAGTCTTTGTGATTGTTTATATATGCCAAATTAAAAGTTAATTCCCCACTAATCCCATAAATATTTTCACATATTTCTAAATTTTTAATATGCGAGTTCTTAATTGTTAGAGAGTTCTGTTTGAAGTATTGCTTATTGTTTGTAGATACAAAGTTGATATTCTCTATTTCAAAGCCTTGATTAATAGGCTTTATATTTATCGTGAGTTCTTGTTTTTGCAGTACTGGGTTGTATCCAATATATTTAGCAAGAATGTTCTTGAGTTTATTAAACTCGTTCAAAGTAGATTTATCTAGCGAGCTAGATCTTTGTATTGAGTTATCGATAACGTTTAGTAATTTATCTATTTTTCTTATGTAATCGTAAGGAAGTTCTAAAATTAGTTTTGATTTGCATGAATTTTCTAAGTCTAAAATAGCCAGTTCTAGACTCTGATTATCTTTATTGTTTGTAGAGAAATATTCAATAAATTGATTTATGATGTTTTTAAGTTTAGTGATTTTACAGTATTGTTGATACTTTTTATAATCAAGCCTGGATATTAGATTATTATCATATAATGTTTTAGTTGTTTTTAGTTGCGTGCTAACTAGGTTTATGTTCTCTATATTATGTCCAACTATAAAATAATTGATCTCACAAGCAAGTTTAGCAGAATAAGAAGTTACACCTTTATTTGTAACATCAGAAGCTAATTGACCAACTACAGTATCAATATTAGAGTCTGTTATATTGCTAATATTTATCATTGCTAACTTAAGTGATTTAAATCTAGTTAAAAAGCATTGTACATAAGCAAATATCTCTAAGCTATATGTTTACAGCTTATATTTTACTAATTTTTAATATGTTTATATGAGTTTGAAAACTAGTGGATGGACAGGGAATTTGGTTGTAAAGATCTAAATTTGAGTGGTATTTACGAGTTATTTGGCTAGATGTTAAAAAAACTTTAATTTTTTTG